>NZ_VAUV01000016.1 GCF_005780165.1 Phragmitibacter flavus
GTGCATTTCCAGTGGTGAGCGCTGAATCTCAGACGGTGAGCCTTCAATGATCAAGAAAGCTCGATGGCATTCTACAGCGCATCATAAGAAATCGGCAAGTGAGAGTCTCTTCGAGGAAACAAAGTTCCAACTCGTCACAAGGTAAGCGTCACGCCGTCCGCCATTGATTTTTGGTTGACATGATGGCGGTAGATCAGGCGGCGAGGCGCTTGGCCTCCCGACGATTCTTCGTCCATGCGGCGGGCGTCAGTTCATGCACCTACTGATTACTCGCTTGCGGCAGACGCGTGAAGATGTCACGCAGGTATTCAAACGGGTCAATGCCTCGGGCTCGGCACGACTCGATGACCGTATACAAAATAGCTCCGCGTTGGCCGGCTTCGGCTTCGCCAATAAAGAGCCAGTTCTTCTTGCCGATGGCGGTTGGCCGGATTGAGTTCTCTACCAGGTTGTTGTCGATTTCCACACGCCCGTCTTCCAGATATTTAATCAACTGCGGCCATTGCTTCAAGGCATAGTTGATGGCTTTGCCCATGTTGCTTTTTGGAAGATGACGACGGCGCTCTTTGAGCTTCGTAAGCACTTTTCCTATTCGCTCGACGATCATTCGACTCTGACTGGCGCGCACGGCTTGACGGAGGCGTGGCCCTGCCTGCTGTCCGCGCAGCTTCCTCTCAATGCGGTAAAGATGTTTGATCTGCAGGAGGATAAATCCAGCGTGTTGCGGTGCTTGTTCTTTCGCATCGTAAAACTTGCGCCGCACATGCGCCCAGCATCCAGCCAGTTCGATCTGTCCGGCTCTGCTTCCGGCGAAGGCCGGGTAAGCGCCGTAACTATCGCATTGCACTTTGCCGGTGAAGTCGACCGGAATGATGTTGTCCAGGCACGCGGCTGCGCGACTGGTGGCCCATTCAAAGAACACGTCGCCGCCAGGCTTGTTGCATGCCCAAAGATATCCCTGGCGCGTCTGGTCATGTCCGGGACTTAGATACTCAATGGGCGTTTCATCAATCTGCACATAACTTCCCGCCAGCACGCCTTTCTTGATGTCGGCATAGATCAACTGCAGCCAGTCAGTGGCCAATCCCATCCATCGTGCCATGCTTTGGCGCGGGATATGAACGCCGTGCCTCCTGGCAAAGATTTGCTCCTGCCGATACAACGGAAGGTGATCGCAATACTTGCCCACGATGATTTGCGCCAGCAATCCGGGCGCGGCAATGCTGCGTTCCTGCAATGTGTTGAGCGGGGCGATCACCGGCGGCAGCAACGGCGCATCGCGTCGCACATACTTGCGCCGGATCAATCGCCGACGAAAGAACTTCGCTGGCTGATAGTCGAGTTGTTCAGTAACTTCCTCTCCAATTTGACGCCATTGCTCAGGCTCAGCCGTAACCTCCACCGGATCGATAACTTCCTCCTCCGCAGGAAGGTTCTGCGGCACGCGTGGCTCACGGCGAGAACGCGTGGTGCGTCGCTCGTCATCTTTACTGCTCTTCCCGATCTCAGCCTCCAAGGTGCCTGAAGCGGCCCCGGAGGCGTCGTGCTTTTTTGCTTCATCTCCGCCTTGTAGTAACAGCATCAATTGGGGCTTCATCCAACTGTTCACTCTTCGCTCCAAAGATTCGCTTCACCAGCAAGTCCACCTTTTCGCGCAACAGTTTGTTCTCCGTTTCAAGCAGTGCGATGCGTGCCTGTTGGGCTTGGTTGCAAGCGAGGACTTCTTGAAGCTGTTGTTCCAACGGCGTCATCGGTGATGAAGTTTTTTAACTGCTGAAAGACCATCCTGCCAAGCTAAAAATAAAGTTTTCACCTCCGCTCTATTGGCATTTAAGCGTTACCCTTCAATCACGCCGATACCATGGGCGCAGCTTCGCTCCATGCAAGTCAACCCCATCGGTGAGCATGGCAAAAGCCTCTGGAGCCAGCAAAATCTTGCCCTCCTGAACCTCACCCGCTCTCGGCCAGCTGAACGTGCCTTTTTCGTGTCGCTTGGTCATCAACCACAAGCCGCTTCCATCAAAATAGAGCACCTTCAATCGCGTATGGCGCTTGTTGCAAAACACGAACAGTGCTCCGCTACGCAGGTCTTCCTTGAGTTGTTCGCTGACCAACGCTGCAAGTCCTTCAAAGCCCCGACGCATATCACAAGGGTTCACGCACACCCACACCTTCAAGCTGCCGGTGAAACTCAGCATGGCTTTTGTAACAAAGTGAGAAGTTCCACCACCAGTGGCAACTGATGTCGATGCAGCACCTCCACGCAGGCCCCGCCCGGCAAGCGCACCTGCAACGCCGCTGGTGCCGTCGCGCACCGTGGGACCGACACCACCGCTTCAACAAAGTTGCCGGGTGCCTGCACTAATCCACGCTCCGCCACGCCGGAATGCGTCTGGCGCTTCTGCTGCTGTCTCCAGGAGGCAAAAGTCTGGTAGTTGATCCCGGCCACACGTGCAAACTGGGGCCCACTCAACCCAGACTTTTCGAACTGCTGCAACAACGCCAAGCGTTGGCTGGGTGTCGTCAACACCCGTCCCCGGCGGTCCTGCTTCAAAACCGCCACCGATTCCGTATCAAAGTCACTATCCGTCATAGCCCTACGCTATGACCCATGGTGACCACGCCTCATAGTTCTTTCCAACGGTGAACGGCGTGACGCTTACGTCACAAGTGCAACCTTCTCTTGTAATGCTGTCTACTGCTGCATGCATAAAGTTCTTCAATCCTAAAAAAACCGCGAAGCGCACTAGGCACTTCGCGGGTTTAAATTGTGGGACTGACCTTACTGATGAAACGGCAGAGACATGCTTGCCTCACCCACAGGCTGAAAGCCTGTATCACGGGTTTACTCGCCGCCAACGGCGTAGCGGGTGAAGCGACGGACGACGATGTTTTCACCGAGTTCAGCGATCTTGGTTTTAATGAGGTCGCTGATGCTGAGCTTGTCGTCTTTGATGAAGGCTTGCTCGAGGAGACAGTTGTCGGCGTAGAATTTGTTGATTTTGCCTTCAACAATTTTCTCTACGACGTTGGCGGGTTTGCCCTGGATCTGGTCACCGGCGATTTCTTTTTCCTTTGCAACGAGGTCGGCAGGAATGTCTTCACGCTGCAGGTAAGGAGGGTTGGCAGCGGCGATGTGAAGGGTGAGGTCCTTGACGAAGTTCTGGAAGTTTTCGTTCTTGGCGACGAAGTCGGTCTCGCAGTTGACTTCGATCAACACGCCGACGCGACCGGCCATGTGGATGTAGCTGGAGATGATGCCTTCTTTGGCTTCGCGGTCGGCTTTGGTGCCGGCTTTGAGAATGCCTTTTTTGCGCAGAATGGTAGCAGCTTCCTCAAGGTCGCCGTTGGCTTCTTTGAGGGCTTTTTTGCAGTCCATCATGCCCGCGTTGGTTTTTTTGCGGAGATTGTTGACGAGTTCAGCGGTGATTTCAGCCATGGGTAATCGATGAAGGTGGAATGTGGTGTTTTGAGAAAAGCACCGCGCTCTGTGGGAGCGCGGTGCGGTGAAGGGAGGAACGGCAAATGAAGCCGACCAGATGATTATTTGGCTTCTTCCATGGCTACAATGATCGGATCAATGAGCTTCTGGAGGATGATGCGAATGGAACGGATGGCGTCGTCATTGGCAACGATCGGGTAGTCGATGAGGTTAGGATCAGCGTTGCTGTCCACCAAAGCGACGATCGGGATGCGAAGGCGGGTGGCTTCGTGAACGGCGATGTGCTCGCGGGCGCTGTCGACGATGACGATGGCGTCAGGCTTGGCGTCCATGTAACGAATGCCTTTGAGGTTGCGCTCAAGTTTGGCTTTTTCGCGGTTGAGGGCGGCGATCTCCTTTTTGGACATGGCCTTGAACTCGGGGAGCTGGGGAAGCTCTTCGAGGTATTTCAAACGGGCGATGCTTTTCTTGATGGTCGCAGCGTTGGTGAGGGTGCCACCGAGCCAGCGGTTGTTGACGAAAAATTGACCGCAAGCTTTGGCGGCTTCTTCAACGGCTTCCTGAGCCTGGCGTTTGCAGCCGACGAAAAGGATGCGCTTGTTTTTGCGGGCGAGATCGCTGAGGAAGGTCGCGGCTTCGTCGATCTGGGTCAACGTTTTCTCGATGTTGATGATATGGATGCCATTGCGGGCTTCGAGGAGGAAACCCTTCATTTTCGGGTTCCAACGGCGGGTCTGGTGGCCAAAGTGGACACCGGCTTCTACGAGTTCAACGAGTTGTTCTTGGGACATGTAATGTTTTTTTGCCGGCAACCCCACTTCAACGGTTTAAGCGGAAGCTCAGTGGACTGATCAGGTTGTTTGGCGGTTTGATTTTGATTAAATCCCCGTGCTGCCGGGCAGGAAGGGGCGTGGAAGGTAGGCGGATTTGAGGGGTTGGCAAGAAAAAGGTGAATGGGCAGGGAATTATTGGGATTGAGGGAAATACCCCCCGCGCATGGGGCGTTGTTTAGGTCCTTTATGAAAAAACTCACGCCTTTGCTCGCGCTTTTTGGTTTTGCCTTGTCTTCCCAGCTCGTTGCTGCGGAGCTGTCCACGGTTCTCGAATTGTGGCCGAAGGGGGCACCTGAGGCGGAGGGATTCAAAATGGAGGCGGAGCATGAGGTGCCGAAGAAGTCGGACACCGATGTGAAGCGGGTGACGAATGTTACGGTGCCGACGATTGCGGTTTACAAGCCGGAGAAACCGAATGGCACGGCGGTAATTGTTTGTCCGGGAGGTGGATACAGCATTCTGGCGATTGAGCACGAGGGAACGCAGGTGTGTGAGTGGCTCAATACTTTGGGGGTGACGGGGATTCTGTTGAAGTATCGGGTGCCGGCGCGGGACAAGGCCGACCCTTCCAAGGTGCCGGTGCAGGATTTGCAGCGGGCGATGGGTTTGGTGCGGAAGAATGCGGAGGCGTGGGGATTCAAGGCGGATCGCGTGGGCGTTTTGGGATTTTCGGCGGGTGGGAATCTGGCGGTGTTGGGATCGTTGCATGCCAATGAGCGCACTTATATGGTCGATCCGGCGTTGGATGTGGAAGATGCGACCCCGAACTTTCTGCTGCCGATTTATCCTGCGTATCTGACGGAGAAGGAAAATGGGTTTGTGTTGAGACCAGAGATAAAGGTGACCAAAACTTCGCCGCCAGTGTTTTTGATTCATGCGCATGATGATCCGGTCACTCCGACCGGCAGCGCGTTGCTTTATCTCGAATACAAGAAGGCGGGTGTGCCGGCTGAGTTGCACATTTTCGCAAGCGGCGGGCATGGGTATGGCATGCGCAAAGGTGACAAGCCGGTGTTCGACTGGCCGCAGCGGGCAGGGGAGTGGTTGCGCAGTGCCGGATGGCTGGAGATGAAGTGAAGAGCTGTTCGATTGTCGTCAGTTTGGTCGAGGGGTGGAGGAGATCAGCTTTCGCCACGCCCGGCGGCCAAGCACCACGGCGGCAATGCCCAGTCCGAGAGCCAGTGGCCACCAGATGCCTTCGACGCCCCATTGCTTGTGGAGTCCAAACCAAAGACCCAGGGGAATGGCAATCAACCAGTAGGCGACGAAGACCATTCGCGCGGGAACTTTGACATCATTGATGCCGCGAAGGGCGAAAACGGAGACGACTTGGAAGCCATCGGCCATCTGGAAAATGGCGGCGATGATGAGCAGTTTGGCAGCGAGTCGGACGACCTCGCTGTCGGCCACGAACTGATGGGCAATCCATGCGCCATAGAAGAAGAACATCAGCATGGAGAGGATCATGAATCCGACGGCAAACAACCAGCCGCTGAGCAGCACCCGTCGTAAGCGGGCATGTTCATGCGGGAGGCCTGAGCCGACGATCTCGCCGACTCGAACGGTCATGGCCATGCCGACTCCAAGGGGAATCATGAAGGTGGTGGAAGCGCAATTGAGGGCCACTTGATGGGCCGCAAGAGGGATGGCACCGAGCGTCCCGATCATAAGGGTGCAGGCAGAGAAGGCTCCGACTTCGGTGAGGAGGTGCAGGCTGGCGGGAATGCCGATGATCAGCAGGTTTTTGAAAGTGGCAATGTCGCAAGGGGCGAGCCAGCGCTTTGGCAGCCAGGGTTTGGCGAAGGCGGCGCGGGTCAGCCATTGGAACATCAGAACGGCGGTGATGATCCTGGAAAGCAGGGTGGCATATCCGGCACCTTCGAGGCCAAAGGCGGGCAGGCCGAGTTTCCCCCAGATGAGGATCCAGTTGAGCAAAATGTTGAGCAACACGCCACCGAGTTGAATCCAAAAGGGAATCCATGGTCGGTTGAGGGCATCGGCGTGACTCTTCCAGGCCATGCCGAGGAGGGCCGGAATGATGGATATGCCGCAGGTGATGAGGAATGTCGGCACCAAGAAAACCACCTCTTCGGGCTGCCGCATGGAGCTGAGAAAGGGAACGATGGCGATTGAACCCAAGGCGGCGAGAAGACCGAAAGCGAGGGCCAGCCAGGTTCCGTGGCGCAGGGCTTTGGCGGCTTCATCGGGCTGATTGGCTCCGTGGGCCTGGGAGACCCGCACGGAGATGGAGCTGAGCAGGCCAAAACCCAACATGAGCGGAACGATCAACAAGTTGGTGGCGATGGTGGAGGCTCCGAGATGCGGAACGCCGAGTTTGCCAATCATGATGGTGTCCGCCAGACCGAGCAGCATTTGGCTCAACTGACCAATGATCAAGGGCAGGGCGAGGCGGAAGGTGAGCCGGCTTTCCGTGGCCAATGAGGGCAGGGGGGATTCGAATTTTTGATTCTGATGGTGGGAAAGTGACATGAAAGAGGGATGAGGAGCGATGGAGCGAGAGGGGGCGAGCTTTTGCGGTGGCACAAAAAAACCACCGCCGCAGTCGCTGGCTGGTGGTGGAGGAAGGGAGGCGGTGGATTGAAGAGGAGAGAAATCAATTACCGCAATCACGCTTCATCACCAGCGCCGCCGACTTATTCAGTCGGGAGGCAGAAGAGGCGAGATTGGGCGTGGGGCTCATGGAAAGGTGAGGTTGGTGCCATCTGGGGGAGCGCTTGTCAAACGGGTTGTGGCAGTGGTCGGGACGGGGAGGCGTTGTTTTTTGCATGACGCTGGGGCTTTGATTACGTATGATGAGTGTTCAACCTGCTCACGCTTATGAAATCCCTTGTTGTTGTATTCTGTGCTCTGGTGGTGTTGGGGCTGACGGGTCATGCGGCTGAAGAGGTGCCGCGTGAAGAACCACAAACACCTGCCGTGGATGCACGTCTGCCTGGGGTGGTATTGTCGGAAGGGATCAGTCAGATTACTGGCACGGCGGTGAGTCCTTTGTTGGGCATGAGCGCCGTGGGGGCGTGGAAGTATTTTAACACGCCGGCGGATCAGCGGCATTTGTTGCCGTGGTATTGTCATCATTGGGTGTGGGGTTCGTTTGCGGTGGTGCTGGCCTTGTGTTTCACCAAGGATGTGTTGGGCGCGGCGGTGCCCGCATTGGTGAAGAAGCCGCTGGATTTCGTGGAGTTGTTTGAGGACAAGTTGAGTGCGCTGGTGGTGAGCGGTGCATTTGTGCCATTGATCGCCAGCACGATGGCGAAGCTGGAGACGGGTGCGCCAGCGGATGGCGCGGCGGTGTTTTCGGGCGGGATGGGTTATGCGACGGTGCCTATGCTGGCGATGCTTGATGGCTATTGGGCGAAGTTCGCGTTGTTTTTGCCGTTGTGCCTCGGCGGGTTTTTGGTGGTGTGGCTGGCGTGTCATTCGATCAACGTGATCATTGCGATGTCGCCGTTTGGATTGGTGGACATCGCGTTGAAATTGTTTAAAGCGGGGTTGCTGTTGTTGATCACGGCGGCGGCTTTCATCAGTCCGTTTCTGGGATTGCTGGTGTGTGTGCCGTTGATTGTGGTGGCGTTTTTTATCTCGGGCTGGACGTTCCGGTTGACGGTGTTTGGCACCGTGATCGGACTGGATGTTTTGTCGCGCAGGAAGGCGGACAGCAAGGAGGTGCGGGACGGGCGCGGTGTGCTGGCGTTTAATGCGAGGGCGATGGCGAAAGCGCCGGTGCGCAGTCTGGGTCGGGTTTGCAAGGAGGCGGATGGCTCGCTTCGGTTCGAATACCGTCCGTGGTTGGTGATGCCGAAATGTGAGGTGGTTTTGGATGGTCCGGTCAACGGCATCGAGCGGGGCGTTTTGTTCCCGTCGATGATGTGCTGGCAGGCGGATGGTCGGGCTCGGCGGGAGTTGGTGTTGCTGCCGCGTTATGGCAACTGTGTTCCGCAGGTGGCGGCGAGATATGGATTGGAGAAGGTGACGGACAGTTTGCTGGTGCGTGGATTCAACAGTGCGAAGCAAAGGTGGAGTGATGTGATGGCCTTTGTGACGGGAAAACCGAGGCTGGCGGAGTCGCAGATGGGGTGACTGAGTTCCTATTGCATCAAGGTAGAAACCTTATTTGGCGCTTATGTGTTTCTGGAGGAGGCGGTGGATTTTCTTGAGATGTCTTGCCAATCCAATCACCTATCAGCGGTCTTTTTACCAAACCACTTTTGTTCGTCTTCCCAACGGTATTCAGTTTGCGCTTCGCGCATCCAGGTGGTGTAGCCTCTGAGGTCAAAATGGGTGGCTTCGAAGCTAGGTCCCCAAAGAATCGAGGCTTCCGTTCTGGAAGGGGATGAGGTGTCGACACCAAATTCAGTAATTCGATGACAGAGGGGTTCGACGCATTGATGCGTAAGGTTGTTCTGTAAGTGAAAATCCACCAAAGCAACTGCTTGATCACGGTCATCGGCTCGAACAATAAAATGGGTGTCAGATCCATCGGGACCTTCTGCATCGTGGCCCCAACGAATGGCTAAAAACAATTTCATGGGGGGAGATGTGACACTTGGAAAATTGTGTGGCGGCGGAAGAAATTTGATCTTATGTCAATTTTGGAGCTCAGGCAATGGCGCAATTTCTTCAGATTAGTTCGGCCATTTTTTGTGCGGGCGATAGTTGACATCTAGGTGGGAGATGATGGATAAGGGGTGATGAAGATGGATCGACGAATTGTTAGTGTTGTCGTGATGGTTGGTTTCGTGGGATGGGCCTCAATGATGATGGGGGAGGAACCGGTGACGATTAGGTTGGAGCCGAAGCCGGGCAATTTTGAAGGGGCGGAGGCGTTTGGGCAAATTGCCTGGAAGGATTTGAAGGAAGGAGTGGTGAAGCGTGAGTCGAGCATCATGACCGAGGGGTATTTGCCCCAGGCGTTGGTTCTAGAAAAGATGGCCGACCCGGCTTCGGTGAGGTTGCAGTGGCGGGTGCGGGGAGCCTGGTTCTGGGCGAGTGAAGAGGGGGCTTATGGATTGGGTTTGCCGGTGCACGTTTCGGATTGGGTAAATCTGCATGTGGCCCCTGAGGGTTGGGTGTTGTTGCCGGCATTGGCGTTGCTGGAAGAGGCGGCAGGTTTTCCGGGGACACCGGAGGTGGAGGACGTTGTTAAAGTTTTGCAGAAGGATTACCCCACGGATGAGAAGGGGGATGGGATGGCGAAGACTTTTAAGGATCAGGTCAAAGCACAAGGGGAGGAGGCGGTGATGGGGCAGGTTTTGTATCTGTTGAAGGACATCGAGATTCGCTTTGCTGAGAAGGGGAAGGAGTTTCCTGAAGAGGCTCAGTTGGTCATTCACCTTGAGCCGGGATGTTAGGAGGCTGCCTTTTAGTCATTTCAGCAATGGGCAACTTTGCGACCTAAGATGGATCACGCGCATGAACCTCCGCAATTTCTCGCTCAAACCGAGCAAGGTTTTTGCGATCAAGGTGACGCACGAAAACAAGAGCGACAAAACCAAATGCCGTCACGATGGCGGGGACGATGAAGCGTTCTTTGTCCTGGGATCCATAAATGAGCCTGGACTGTTTAGGGTCTTCAGGATGAGAGATCAAGGTGATGCTTTCAAGGGGGGGATCGCCGGGGATGTCAGACGAGGCGATATAAAAGGTCTTGAGGAAGGTTTTTTCGGGGAACTTTGGAAGTTGAAAAGTCAGATCGTATTCATAACGTTGACCACTCTTGGTAGGAAATCGTCTAAAGTCTTTAACTTCAGCTTCGATGCGTAGACCTTCACGAAGAAGCTTCTGATCTGAGTAGAAATCAATGAGTCCGATCGTTGTTGCGACTGGGCCAAGGACGATGGCGATCCAAATCGCCCAACGAATTTTACGAGATGGGACAGTCCAGCGGCTCATAGTTGGTTGATGAGATAAGGGATGCTTCGAGCCTTTTAAGCAGTCTCAACTCCAGCAGGTCCATATCATGACGGTTCCGCGTTGAGGATGGTGTGTCAACTTTGCAAACGAAGCGCCACCTCCAGCGGGAATATCAAACGTGATAGTTCCGTCTGGCGATTCGAATATCGTAGTTTTTGGATCGGCAACCCCGGGCAGCCACGAACCCATTCGGCTACTGCAGATGGCTCTCCGAAGCACGAAACACGTAATCCGCGAGTGAACATTCCGCCCTCAGTGGTGATGGTGAAACTCTCGAGTTCGTGAGGAAAAGGATTCAATCGCGCCCATTCATGGTTAGCGGTCCGTGCGCTCCTCTCAGTGAAATGTGGGTATCCTGGAGGCCCCAAAGTGATGTCCAAGTTATAGAGCAGGGAAACAATACTGATGACGGTCAATGCGAACCCAGCAAGAACACCTCCCACGAAAGATCGTTTTCTTCCATGAGCCATGATTAATAAGGAGTTTTATTCGGATGCTGTTTCAGCCAGGGCTCCGGGCTTGCAATCGCTGTTTCAGGCCGCGTTTTTGTCGACTTTCTTGCGAACCAGTGGTGCGCGTTCGCCTTTGACGACGGCCTCGGTGAGGGTGACGGTGCGGACGTCGCGGCGGCTGGGGATCTCGAACATCACGTCGAGCATGATGCGTTCGAGGATGCTACGCAGGGCACGGGCACCGGTGCCGCGTTTGATGGCTTCGGCAGCCATGGCGACGAGGGCGTCACGGTTGACCTGAAGGTCGACGCCATCAATGCCGAGGAGTTTGGCATATTGTTTGATGAGGGCGTTTTTGGGCTCGGTGAGAACGCGGACGAGTTCTTCCTCGGTGAGCTGCTCCATGGGAACGAGGACAGGGAGTCGACCGATGAATTCGGGGATGAGACCAAAGCTGAGGAGGTCTTCGGGCTGGACGTCGCGTTTGAGGGCGTCGTCGCTTTCTTCACGAAGAGAGAGGCCAGCGCCGTAGCCCATGGTTTTCTGCCCGCGTCGACGACGGATGATTTGTTCGAGTCCGGTGAAGGCACCGCCGCAGATGAAGAGGATGTTCTGGGTGTTGACCTGGATGTATTCCTGCTGGGGATGTTTGCGTCCGCCCTGGGGGGGGACGTTGCACATGGTGCCTTCGAGAATTTTGAGCAGGGCTTGCTGGACGCCTTCGCCGCTGACGTCGCGGGTGATGCTGACGTTTTCGGTTTTGCGTCCGATTTTGTCGATTTCGTCGACATAAATGATGCCGATCTCGGCGCGTGCGACATCGTAGTCGGCAGCCTGGAGGAGGCGCAGGATGATGTTTTCGACGTCTTCGCCGACATAGCCGGCTTCGGTCAGGGTGGTGGCGTCGGCGATGCTGAAGGGGACGTTGAGGACTTTTGCCAAAGTTTTGGCGAGCAGGGTTTTGCCGCAGCCGGTGGGACCGACGAGGAGCACGTTGCTTTTCTCGATTTCGACGTCGGTGTATTCGTTGATGGCGGCGGTTTTGCGTTCGTTGCCTCCTGCCTGGGTGCTGAGGATGCGTTTGTAGTGGTTGTGAACGGCAACGCTGAGAACTTTTTTGGCCTGGTGTTGACCGATCACATGCTGGTCAAGGGTGGCCATGAGGTCGGCGGGTTTGGGCACGACGAGGGGCGGAAGGGAGTCGAGTTCAGTATTGGCCTCCTTGTCGAGGATGGATTTGCAGACCTCAATGCAGTTGTCGCAGATGTAAACTCCCGGGCCGGCAATGAGCTTTTTCACCTCGGCGTGACTCTTGCCACAGAAGGAGCAGATGGTGAGGTTGGAAGCGCGGGCCATGGCGGAGAAGGGGAGGGGAAGGTGGTTCGAGGTCTTGCTTTTGACTGTGACATGGGGCGCAAAGGATGCGCAAGTGATTTATAAGGTGAGATAAGCAGGCGGTGGGCCAGTGATGAGGGTGGAAGACGAAAGAAAGAGGGAAGGATGGGGCAACGTTTGTGTCTGACTTATGAAATTGATACGTATCGCAGTGCTGGTTCTGTTGTGTTCTTCTGCCCGCGCGGAGGAGGGATTTGTCGATCTTTTTAACGGGAAGAATCTGGACGGCTGGATGGTGGTGCCGGAGAATCCGAAAGTTTGGACGGTGAACAAGGGGGAACTGGCGCGCAAAGTGCAGTCGAGCTACTTGTGGACGGAGAAGCAGTATGGCGATTTTGTTTTGGAGCTGGAGTTTAAGGTGACTCCGGGTTGTAACAGCGGATTGTTTTTCCGCACGGACCCGAAGAGCCCGGTGCAGGGTGGGTTTGAGCTGCAGATCATGGACTCGCATGGCAAGAAGGAGCTGGGCAAGCACGACTGCGGGGCGCTTTATGATGCGAAGCCGGCAATGGTGAATGCGGTGAAGCCGGTGGGCGAATGGAACAAGATGCGGGTGGAACTGAAGGGGCCGAAGTTGGTGGCGTATCTGAATGGGGAGAAGATTCAGGACCTGAGTCTCGACGACTGGACGACGCCGAAAATGAATCCGGACGGTTCAGAAAACAAATTTGAAAAGGCCCTGAAGGATTTGCCAAGGACCGGACACATCGGGTTTCAGGATCACGGTCATGATGTGTTTTACCGGAACATTCGGATCAAGGAATGAGGGGCGTTTACGGCGGCTGGCGGTTGTTCGCCTTAGATATGTGCAACTGCTTAGCCGCGTTTCTACTTGGATGTGCCAATGCACAGGATTTGTTCGACACGCTCAGGTCTGAAATTTTCGAGGTCTTCTTTGCGGAGCCATCCACGACGCAGGCAAGTGGCGAAGGTTATCTCTAGACAATTATAGCTGTATTGAAAGATGGTTTGGAGGTCGCGACGCCATGCTCGAATTTTTAACTCGTAAGCCCAGAGTTGGTCGAGAGTGGCTATTTTATGGCTCCTGTGGCGATCAAGAAATTCTTCGGTTGCTTTAGAAAGGGCTCGATCAAAAATGATCCGGGCGGCCTTCTTTTCGGCGGGAGACCAAGGAATGCTCATCGGCGCGGGGACATGCGAGAGGGCTGAGTGGAATTGAATCTCGCAAACGTGCGGGTTCCCGGCAAGATGCCGGGAACGACACGCAAGATGCGTGTGCTACCCTGGGACATTGACCTCCGGTTACTTGTCTTCGCCACCTGAGGCGACACCGACGGCGGCGTCTTCGGGTGGGAGGAAGGCTTTGAAGCGGTTTTTGTCGATGGCTTTCATGTAGGCCTCCATCGGGCTGATGTAGCCGTCGCGGAGCTTTTCCCAGATGGCTTCGTCCATGAACTGCATGCCGAGGGCTTTGCCACCGATGATGACGTCGTAGAGTTTCTGAGTGGCACCTTCCCGGATGATGGCTCCGACGGCGGGGGTGGAGACCATGATCTCGTTGACGGCGGCGCGACCTTTGCCGTCGGCTTTTTTGACGAGGAGCTGGGCGACGACGCCGCGCAGCGAGGCGGCGAGCATGGTGCGCACCTGGCTTTGCTGGTCGGAAGGGAAAACGTCGACAATACGGTCGACGGTTTTGCGGGCGTTGTTGGTGTGCAGGGTGCCGAAGACCAACAGGCCGGTTTCGGCGGCGGTGAGGGCGAGGGAAATGGTTTCGTAGTCGCGCATCTCACCAACGAGCACGATGTCGGCATCTTCACGAAGGGCGGCGCGCAGGCCGTCGGAGAAGGTGGGGGTCTGGATGGGGACCTCGCGCTGGGTGATGATGGATTTTTTGTTGTTGTGGACGAACTCGATGGGTTCTTCAACGGTGATGATGTGACGGTTGAAGTTGGAGTTGATGTAGTCGATCAGCGCCGCAAGGGTGGTGGATTTGCCGGAGCCGGTGGGGCCAGTGACAAGCACGAGGCCGCTGCGCATGTGGCCAAATTCCTTGACGACAGGGGGGATGTTGAGTTGCTCGAGGGAGGCGATTTTGGTGGGAATGATACGGAACACCGCGCCGTAGCCGTGAAGCTGGCGGAGGTAGTTGCAGCGGAAGCGGGAGTCGACGTCCATCTGGTAGGCAAAGTCGAGGTCGCCTTTTTCCTTGTATCGTTCCCAGGCGCGCGGCTCACAGATCTCGCGCATCATGGTTTCCAGATACTGCTCGTTGAGGATCTCGTTGGTGATGGGTTTGATAGAGCCGTGGACGCGCACCTTCGGCGGTTGTCCTTGGGTGAGATGGAGGTCGGAACCGCCGAGTTCAATCAGCTTTTGGAAATAGGCGTCGATGATGGGCATATCGGGAAAGGATAAAGGATGAAGGCTAAAGGATAAAGACTGAGCCGCGTATTGCGGGGGTGGGGAGTGAATTTAAATTCAAAATTTAGAATTCATCATCTCGCCCGCAGGGCGGGGCGGTCAGCTTTCGAGGAATTTGCGCATGCTTTGTTTGTCTTCGGAGCGGCCGAAGCATTCGTCACGGCTGATGTAACCCTGGCTGTAAAGGTTTTGCAGGGAGTCATCCATGGTGACCATGCCGACGGCCTTGCCGGTTTGCATGATGCCAGGGAGCATGAAGGTTTTGCCTTCACGAATGCAGTTTGCCACAGCGGGGGTGTTGACGAGGACTTCGAGGGCGAGGACGCGTCCGTGTCCATCCTGGCGGGGAACGAGCTGCTGGGAGACGATGCCGCGCAGGGATTCACTGACCATGATGCGGATCTGATCGCGCTGGTCGGAGGGGAAAACGTCGAGCACACGATCGAGGGTTCGTGGGGCGTTGCCGGTGTGCAGGGTTCCGAGCACCAAGTGACCGGTTTCTGCCGCAGTGATGGCGAGGGAGATGGTCTCCAAATCGCGCATTTCACCGACCATGACGACGTCCGGATCTTCACGCAAAGCTCCGCGCAGGGCGGCGGCGAAGGATTGGGTGTGGGTGCCGACTTCGCGTTGATTGACGTGGCAACCTTTTGGGGTGAAGACGAATTCGATAGGGTCTTCGAGAGTGATGATGTGATCGTCGCGGTCCTTGTTCACCTCATCAATGAGCGAGGCGAGGGTGGTCGATTTGCCGGAACCGGTGGCTCCAGTGACGAGGACGAGACCGTTTTGGAATCGGGTCAGGGTGCGGCAGGTCTCGGGAAGGCCGAGCTCTTCAATGGAGCGAATGCGGGTGCTGATGACGCGGAACACCATGTTGATGCCGAGACGCTGTTGCACGACGGAACAACGGAAGCGGCCAAATTCGGGTGAGTAGGCAAAGTCGACGTCGCCGCGTTTCTCGAGCGTCTTGATGTGGTTTTGGGCCAGGAAGGCGTAGGCGAGTTTTTCGGCGTCTTCGGGTCGGATGTTGGCGGCATTTTGCCAGATGGGCTGGAGGGTGCCGTAACGACGCCACATGGGCGGGGAGCCGGTGGCGATGTGAAGATCGGAGCAATCGTATTGCTGGGCGAGCTTGAGGTAGTCGTCGACGGAATTGAGGGTGGAGACGACGGAACTGTCGGGATTTTCGCTGGTAACAACGGCAGCGGGTGAACTGTCGTCATCAGCGACCACAGCAACAGCAATGATTTCTTCTTCTTCGGACTGGCTCATTCGATGGGATCGGGCTTGTATAATGGGGAATTATTGGAATTGGAATGGGATGACGCCGGTTTGGGCGTTTGAAACTTGTCGAGATACTGCATGGCCAGCGGCATGGCTTTTTGGGTGGCGAGGGCGAGCAGCGGTTCACGTGCGAGTCCCCAAGCGCTGCCAATTAGAATGCCCGCAATGGTTCGCCTTTTTGTAGCGGATTTGGTTGAAGTGTCACGACTATTTTTCCTCGGGCCTGAAAAGAGCATGCGGGTGAGCAGGAATCCGCCGATTGCGGTGCCTGCGAGGACCCAAACACCGTGCTTTCGAACAGTGTTTTCGACGATGGAGCGCGGACTGAGTCGTTCCCGCGCGTGGTTGATGCCGAGATGAAGAGAGGACCGCGATTCTGCGAGAGCGAGAAGGGCCTGTTTCTTTAGGATTTCTTTGTTTGGTTTGCCAGCCATGTTCGGTCTTTTTGGAGTTCGTTGATGGAGTCGGCAAACCAAAGTGCGGATTTGATGCGTGCCAGGGCGACAAGGAAACAGATCAACGCGAGAACAAGTTGTGCGCCTGCAAGGATAAAGATCGCTTTGAGCGGACTCCAGCCGGTTTGTTCGATGATGAGCGCAGCGAGTCCCGCAGTGAGAAGCAACCAGCCGGTCAGGGCGATGATGCTGCCGAGGATCGTGAAGATGACGACCCGGAGGAGTATTTGAAGGGCCTCCTGAGTTTCAATGCTGAGGAGCAGACCTCTGGCTTCGATGTAACGGAGAAGGGTGGCACTGATCCCTCCCATGGCCATGGGAGGGGTGGATGGGGCCGATGCCGGCGCGGCGGGTTCCATGCGCGGTTAAATATGTTAGGGTCTTTACTGCCGGTGGGTCGCTGGACGCTAGGGTCTAGCGCTTTTTCAAGATGACACCGAGAATGATGCCAACGCCCAAGGCGGCAAGAAGAGCCTGGAGGGGTTTTTCGCGGGTGTATCTTTCAGCTTCGGCGGTGTAGTCGAGCGCCTGGCTGCGTGCATCGGTCCAGGTTTTGTCGGCGTAATCTTTGACCTGATGGGCTTTTTCCCCGGCGGTTTCGCGGAACTCATGAGCTTTTTGTTCGGCAGCACCACGGAATTCCTGGGCTTTGGCCGATGCGACACCACGAAACTCTTGAGCTTTGGCGGTCGCGGCGGCGCGAAGTTCTTCAGCGGCTTTTTTGGCGCTGGCTTTGGCGGCAGCGAAAGGGTCGGTTCCTGGAGTTTCAGCGGCGGGTTCGAAAGGATGTTGGGTTTCGTCGGACATGATCGTGTAAGTAGTAAGGTTGTGGGAAGTGTTTTTCGATTCCTGAGGTAATACAGCAGCATCCGAGGGTTTTTGCCAAGGAAAAGTTGTGCCGTGTAGTTGAGGATTCGGATTTGTGACAACTGGTGGATGTCTGGGTTCACTTTCTGTTTGTGGGGAGGCGGGAGAGACGCATACTGAGCAACAATTCATTGTTCTTTCATGTGCGGCATTTACGGTTTTGCAGGTTTTGATGAGGAAGGTCTTTTGGACCGGATGGGGAAGGTGATGCAGCATCGGGGGCCTGATGGTCGGGGGCAGTTTCGTGCGCCGGACGGGGTGCGGTTTGCAATGGGTATGCAGCGGCTTTCGATCATCGATCTGGAGGGCGGATGGCAGCCGGTTTACAACGAAGATGGATCGGTGGCGGTTTGTTACAACGGGGAGACCTACAATTATTTGGAGCTGCGCGAGGAGTTGGTGGCGAAGGGGCATGTGTTTGCGACGCATAGCGATACGGAGTGCTTGGTGCATGGGTATGAGGAATGGGGGATTGAGGGGTTGCTGAAGCGGATGAACGGGATGTTTGCGTTCTGTTTGTATGATGCGCGGAGGCGGGAGTTTTTTATTGCGCGGGATCGCTGCGGGCAGAAGCCGCTTTATTATTACTACCAAAACGGGAAGTTCGTTTTTGCGTCCGAAGCGAAATCGATTTTGCAGAGCGGGCATGTGTCGGCAGAGCCGAATTTGCAGGCGATTGATCCGTATCTGACGCTGCGCAATGTGCCGGAGCCGCAGACGATGTTTAAGAACATCAACATCCTGCCGGTGAGTCATTACATGCGTTTTGCGGTGGCGGAGGGAAATTTGAGTATCAAGAGGTATTGGGAGGTGCCATTGCTGGATGCGGGGACCGCGACCTATCGGTCGGATGGGGAGTATTTGGAGGAGCTGAATGCGCTGTTTCATGACGCGGTGAAACTGTGCATGCGCAGTGATGTTCCGGTGGGGGCGTATTTGAGCGCGGGGGTGGATTCGTCCCTGACGGTGGCGGCGATGACGAGGTTTTCATCGAACATCAACACTTATTCGCTGGGGTTTGACTCGCCGGTGGATGAGACGCCAGCGGCGCGCGAGACGGCGAAGTTCTTGGGGACGAATCATCATGAGATCATTTGTCAGCCGGAGGATTTTGATTTGTTGCCGAAGATTGTCTGGCACATGGACCGGCCGGTGGGCGATGCGTTGTTGATTGCCTTTTATAAACTGGCGCAGGGGGCGGCGAAGGATTTGAAGGTGGTGCTGGGTGGAGAAGGGGCGGATGAGGCGTTTGCCGGGTATTCGTTTCAGGGGGTGATCACCAAGGTGCAGAAGATGCGTCGCAAGCTGCCGTGGGTGACTTCGGCGGCGGCGCCGGTGTTTGCAGCAACGCCAACGGGGGTGTTGAACAAGTTTTTCACCTTTCCGGCGGATTTGGGGAGTCAGGGGAAGAAGCGGGTGGTGGAGTTTTTGCGGCGCTACAACGGTCGGGACTTGAACGAGAATTTTAATGCGCTGAGAACGTTGTGGTCGGAGGACGAGCGATCGGATGTTTACACCAGTGGGTTCAAACATCTGGCGACGGAGCAATGGATGGCGAAGGAGCGGGAGCAGGACAAGAAGGGGCCGTTCTTGGACCGGCTGTTGAAGCTGCAATATGACGAGTGGTTGCAGGATTGGGCCTTGATTCGCCAGGACAAAAACACCATGGCGCACAGTCTGGAGTATCGGCTGCCGTTTTTGGATCACCGGATGATTGAGCTGGCGTTCAGGATGCCGGCGCATCTGAAGATCAACAAAGGCACGGACAAGTTCATCGAACGTCAGCTGGCGGACCGGGTGTTTCCGCCGCACATTGCGCGGAGGCCGAAGATCCCGTTTTACATGCCGGTCGAGTATTTTTTGGACAAGCCGCAGTTCCGGAACTTGGTTGCAGATACGTTAAATGAGTCAGCAATCAAGAAGCGGGGCTACTTTGAACCAGCCAAGGTGAAGGCGTTGATCGATAAAATGCATGCAACGCGGGAGTTCATTTACTGCAAACAGGTGGTTTCGCTGCTCATGTTGGAGTTGTGGCACCGGGTTTTTGTGGACAAGTCCTATCGTTTTGACTGATAGTGGCGATCATGAGGCTCAACATGAAAGTCAGTCCATTTGACAGGGTATTGAAGTCGTGTTGAGTCAAACTCCTTCCATTTTTCCGTTATCCTTTTATCTATGTTGAAAGAACTCAAGCAGCGTGAAGCTGAGGGGCGCCCCATTCAAGTTGGCTTGGTGGGAATTGGGTCCATGGGCAAGGGGATCGCCTTTCAAATTGCCAAAACCCCCGGCATGAGGCTCTCGTTCATCGCGGATCGTGATCCGGCAGCGCTGGCCAAGGCAGGGGAGGTTTACCCGCACGAGACGCATTTGACATTGGATGCGATGGCGGCATTGAAAGATCAAAACATCCCTTGTGATGTGCTGGTGGAGGCGACCAACTCGATCATTGGAGCTTTCGACTACTGCATGGCGGCGATTCAACGCAAGGCCCATTGTGTGCTGATGAATGCGGAGGTGGATGCGATTCTTGGGTTTCTTTTGCATGCCGAGGCGAAAAAGCACGGGGTGATTGTGACGAGCGATTCGGGGGATCAGCACGGGGTGCTGGCGCGCATGATGAATGAGATTGAGATGTGGGGTTTCGAGATCGTGCAGGCCGGCAACATGAAAGGGTTTCTGGATCGTCATCGCGACATGGAAGGAACGGTGGAGATTGCGAAGAAGCTGGGTTTGAGCACCCAGCAGTGCCTGGCTTACACGGACGGCAGCAAGCTGAACATCGAGATGTCGATCATTGCCAACGAGTATGGATTGACGCCGGTGGTCCCGGGGATGGAAGGTCCGAAGGCGACCAAGATGCAGGATGTGATTGAGGTGTTCGATTTCGAAAAATATGACGGGAAGGGGCGGGTGGATTACATCCTGGGTGCCAGCGAACATGGCGGCGGGGTCTATGTGGTGGCGAAGACGGAGAGCACGTTCGAGCAGGGGTATCTGAACTATTACAAAGTGACAAACAAACACCCTTATTATGTGTTTTTCCGTCCCTACCATCTCTGCCACATTGAAACGCCGCGTTCGATTGCGCTGGCCTGTCTTTATGGCAATGCCGTTTGCACCATGAGCAAGGGGCGGGTGACGGACACCTATGCGTATGCGAAGAAGGATCTGCAACCGGGGGATCGTATTCGGCACGCGATTGGCAGCGATGAAGTCTATGGTTTGATTGATGAGGCGAAGAAGGCCGATGCCGCAGGTCATGTGCCCCAAGGTGTTCTGGATGTAGAGGACTCGGAGGCGCGTCCGGTGTTGAAGAGGGCGGTGAAGATGGATCAGCCGCTGACCTGGGATGATGTGGAAATTCCTGCCGGCCGCATGGCGGATCTTTGGGAGCAACAGAAGTCGCTGCTGGGCATTGCCTGAGTGTCGGTGCTTTGGAGACAGCGAATGAGCTTCATGAAATGACAACCGTGAGCAACAAGCATGTAGTCATCCTTGGCGGCGGGCCCTGCGGACTTTATGCCGCGCGGGTTTTGAGCCGGGTGGGGGTGAAGGTGACGTTGTTGGAGAAAGATCTTCAGCCGGGCGGGTTGGCGACTTCGCACAAGCGTGGGGAGAACTGGTATGACCTGGGCTGCCACATGCTGCATGAGTTTGACAAAGAAATCTTTGAGGACATCATGGATTTGATGGGCGATGAAAGCATCCCGGTGCAGTTGGATGCGAAGATTCGCTGGGCAAAGAACTTTTACCGGTATCCGCTGCAATTCCAGGACATGATCAAAGGCATTCCGCTGCCGCTGCTGGTGTTCTACACGGCGGGATTGTTTTACGCGCAGTTCCGCAAGACGCTGGTTCCATGGACTCCCAAGAACGCGGAACAGGCACTGATACAACTTTACGGGTCACCGCTCTACCGGTTCTTTTTCCGGGACTTCACGCATCGTTACTGGGGCATTCATCCGCGAGAGCTCTCGGCCACATTCATCACCACCAAGATGCCACGTTTGAGCGCGGTGGATGTGTTGAAAAAAGCTTTGGGCAAGGTGGGGGTGAAAGACAAGGAGGTGAGGGCGGTGGACAGCGCGTTGCATGAGGAGACGCTGCATTATTCGAAGCGCGGTGCGGAGGCGATGCCACGTGCGTTGGTCAGAGGGATTGAGGAGGATGGTGGAGTCGTGGTGTTGGGGGCGGAGGTCAGCAAACTGATGATGATCGATGGTCGCGTGAGCGCGGTGCAGTATGTCAAAGATGGTGAGACTATTGAGATCGCCTGCGATGAGTGCATTTCGACGATCCCGGTGCCGTGGTTGGTGAAGCGTGCGGAACCAGCCCCGCCGCAGGAGGTGATGACAGCCGCAGAAAAATTGCGGTTCAAGCCGATTGCAATCTATGGCCTGTTGGTGAACAAACCGCAGTGTTTTGATGCGCTGTATATTTATTATCGGGACCGGATGTTCCATCGTGTGGGCGAGCCGAAGAATGCAGGGTTGAAAGTGACACCGGCGAACCACACTGTGCTGATTGTGGAGACCACTTGTGAGATCGGGGATGACAAGTGGAAGGGGACGGACGAGGTGAAGGCGAAAATTTTTGCGGATTTGGAGAAGGAATCGATCTGCTCCAAGGATGACATCGTTGAGGTGCATTTGCTGCATGGTGAAACGGGCTACCCCATTTTTGCCCTGGGCTTTGAGCCTCATCTCGAAGAGGTGATGCAGTGGGTGCGGCGGGTTCCAAACCTGCAAAGCACGGGTCGGCAGGGTGGCTTCAAATATCCCAACATGCATGCGGCGATGCGCATGGGAGCGACGGCGGCCCAGACCATCTTGCAGAAGTGGGAAAAACCAAAATCATGAAAGCAGATCCATTCAAACTTCGTGTGGCGGCCATGTTGGGTTTTCTGGGCGTTTCGCTTGGTGCCATGGGCGCTCATGCCATGGAGGCAAGGTGGCTGGCGGAACTTTCTGCGGAGGATGCAGCACGTCGGATCGATGTGTGGGGAACGGCGAGCTTCTATCACATGGTCCACGCAGTGGTGCTGATGGTGATGGCCTATGTGTTTCCGCGTGAGGAGCAGGGCCGCTGGACCTGGGGTTGCATGGTTTTGGGCGTGGTGATTTTTAGCGGCAGTTTGTATGGCTATTGCTACACTGGCATCAGGTGGATGGGTGCGGTAACTCCGTTTGGCGGATTGTTGATTATTATTGGCTGGCTTCTGCTGGCACTTGGGGCGGGCAAAAAGGCAGCGGTCTGAATAATGGATCATGCGCCGACCTTACGCAGCCATTCTTCGAGGTTGTAGTAATTCGTGATGCGGCTGACTTTGCCTTCGCGAATCTCGAAAAAGGCACCGACCCGCAGGTGGTAGGTCTGGCCGGTGGCGGGGGGCAGGCCTTCGTCGGTGTTGAGGTAGGTGCCATCAATAAAGAACTCTGCGGCGGCGCGGGTGCCGTCGTCATTGGCGAAGACTTGCAGGTCGACGACCTGCTCGCGATAGCTGTGGTCCATGCGTTTCAGGAAAGTGCGGAAGGTGGAGACGCCAATTTCACAACCGCCCTGATTGAGATCGTGCTGGACGTCGTCCGTCAGCAATGCCAAAAACGCCTCGCGGTCACCAGTGTTGAAGGTCTCATAATAGCGGGTGATGAGGGCAAGGGTAAGTTCGCGCGGAGTGGCCATGGTGGGCAGTGTGGCGACGGCAGGTGAATCGTCAACCTGATGGTTGCTGGCGCGATCAATCCCAACGGTTGATCGCCGCATTTTCAAAGCGCGCGGGTGAGGAACTTGCGCTCGCCTTCGAGCAACAGGGAGTCCGGGACTTTTTCGGCGATTTCAAATGCGCGACGGGGGTCACCGCCTGCGTTGAGGAGGCCTGAGAGAACCGCACGCTGGCCGGGCTGGAAGTAGTCGGGGGTGAGGTCGGCGAGGGCGGTGCGCAGGTCGTCGATGTTCTGTTGCCGGTAGGCCGACATGGCATTGAGGAGTTGACGAATGGCCGGTGCGATGGAGTCGGCGATTTTTGGATCGGAGAGTTTGAGAGGAATGGTTTCGATTTCCACTCCAAGAAGGAGTTTGAGGTAGAGTTGTTTTTCCTTGTGATAGTGCAGGGTGGGGTCGGTTTCGACGAGGTCGTTGAGAGTCTTCAGCATGCCTTCGGAATCATTCTGACTGGTTTGAATGCCGAGCACGGCTTCCAAAAGGGCGACGCGGTGTTGGGGAAGGTTGGCACCGGTTCGAAGCGCCTCAAGGGCGGCGGTCGGGTGGCCCATGCTGTCCGCGATGGCGCTGATGCGGCGCACGCTGCGAATGTCCCTGGCGGCGGTGGCAAATTTGGCGGCATCGAGAAGGTGGCGGCTGACCACTTCAGCGGATTCACCGAGGCCTTTGGAAATTCGCGCGTTGAGAAGGGAAAGGTCGGGAGGCGAGATGGGAAGGCTGGTGGCGGTGCGGATGGCATTGCGCAAAACGGTCCACTGTTCGGTGGCAGCCAGGGACTCGACGTAAAGGGAGAAAAACTCGCGCAACTTCAACACGCGGTCCATGGGCAACTGCTCAAGGACGCGCGGATGTTCGTTGATCGACTGCAGCATGAGAAGATAGGGGATGCGGTCAGCGGGGGATTTGCCCTCAAGTTCGGCCTCCTCCCTTGCAAAGACGGCGGCGCGGTCATCGGGATGGCGCTCCAGCATGCGACCGAGGAGTGAGTATCGATGCCGGGAGTCGGCCTTGGGGTTATTCTTCAGGATGTCGAGCAGTTCCGCGAAGTTTTGGGGGGTGAGTCGGGTTTCGCGAGCGAGCAGGTCGATGGCGGCGAGGTTGGCATCGGTATCGCCGCGGGCGAGTTCCCATAGGTTGTCGATGGCAGCGTTCTGGACTTCGCTCAAAGGATTGCGGAGGTCGAGGACGGAAAGTTTGAGGCGGCTTTGAGGATCATCAGGGTCCATGCGCAGGGCTTGTCGCATCACGGTGGCGGCCTCGGCGGTGCGGCCTTCGATGTTGAGGATGCCGGCCTCGATTTCCAATGCGGGCTTGGTGGTGCGCTCAGCGGGAGGAATAGTCGCGAGCAATTGGCGGGCTTCCGAGGATTTGTTGAGCTGGAGATAGGTTTGGGCGGTGTCGATGCGATCCTGGGTGGTGGCGGCACCGAGATCAATGAGTTGCTGCCAGAATTGCAGGCTGCGTTCGGGATCGCTGTTCGTTTTGCGCATGAAGAGGGCGATCCCGCGGATCACTTCGGGTTCACTGGACGCTTCAAGATAGGCCTTGCTGTAGAAATCGGATGCGGTCTGCCATTCTTCGACTTCCAAGGCAGCGTCGGCCTTTTCCAGGAGACCGAGTGCTTTGTAGCGATGATAGAGACGGCTGATGTCAGGCCAGGCAATAATCGCGGCGACGATGGCAACGACGATGAGTCCCGAGCCGAAGACGGTGACGAGAAACCAAGGAAATCCGGTTTTTGTTGTGGAGCCCGACTTGGCAACAGGCGTTTGGATGTGGTCTGGCTCGGGTGATGTTGGCGATTCCTGCGGGGCATTCATGAGCGCGATGAAGAAGAGGTGGAGACGCGGTCAGGGTTGGCTGAGATCGAGAACCAGGCGGAACCCGATGTGGGGAAGAGCAGTGTCTTCAGTAAAATGTTGTCGGGCAGAACTGAGGGCGTCGGCCTGCGCAGAAGTGATCCATGAACTGCCGCGCACGACGCGTTCACCAGCAGCACCGGGCCAGGGATCGCTGCACCATTCGGCAACGTTGCCGGCGAGGTCGTGAAGGTTGAAGGTGTTGGGGGAGAAGGATCCGACTGGGGAGGTGTAGGAAAAATTGTCGGCATAGCCGCTCATGCGTCCGGTGTCGAGATTGGCGCTGAAGGTGGGGGGCGGCCACTGACTGGTGCCCCAAGGGTAGTCCACCGTGTTGGAACCACTCTTGCTGGCGGGATCGGTGCCGGCTTCATCTTTCAAGCCGACCGCGACGCTCCATTCGGCATCGGTGGGGAGGCGGTAGCGTGCGTTGGCAGGAATGAGATTGGATTCCCTGTCAGTGGCGGTGAGCCATTCGGCGAAGTCGTTGGCCTCTTGCCAGGTGACGTTGACGACGGGATGGCTGGGCTGGATGACGAAGGTGGGGCGACGTGTCCAGCTTTTGCCGGTGGCTTTCTGGGCGGCCTCGTAGTCCTGGACGCGAACTTCGGTTTCACCCATCAGCATGCCCGGAGCCCCGAAGGGGTGGAATTTCATGCCGAGTTTGTTGGTATAGGCGTCGGTGGAGGTGGCGGGTTTGAGGGAAGCTGGGTCTGGCAGTTCGACTGGCGTGCTGCTGTCGCTTTGGGCGCGGCGTGCTTCCAAAGACTGGCGCATTTTGGCGACTTCCTCAGCGCTCACATCGGGAGCCGTGTTAAGCATGGTGATCTGTTGCTTGTCTTCTTCCGCGCGGGATTTTTGCTGGTTGGCGAGGAAGGTGGCGGTTTCGCGCTTGTCTTCAAAGATGTAGCGGAAACCGATGCTGGGCGCGCGAAGGTCGGCGGAAACCAGGTAGCGGTAGTTGGAAGTGAGGCATTCTTTGCGGAAATACATCCAAGAACCACCGCGCAGCAGGGCGGCGGAGTTGATGGGGTCTTCACGGTCCCACGCCCATTCCCAAACGTTGCCCGCGAGGTCGTGGAGCCCTTGGGGTGAGGGGTCGAAGGCACCGACAGGCGAGGTGTAGGGGTGGCCGTCGTCGGTGCCATTGATTTCATAGGAGTTGAAGTTGCCGGCTTTGGCAGGTGGCGGCCATTGCAGGCCCCATGGGAAGCTGCGGGACTCGTCGATTTCCTGCGCACTGGTGAGCGAACGTTGGGTTTGGGCGGAAGCGAGTCCGACGGCGGCGTCCCATTCACGATTGGTGGGGAGCCGGTAAGATTGAAATTCGGTGATGGTGCCGCTGGCGCGTTCTTTCTCGGTCAACCAGCTGCAGAAAGCGGCGGCATCTTGAAGGGTGATGTTGACGACGGGGTGGTCGCCCGTTTGAGGGAAGTGCGGTTTGTGGTCCCACTGATATCCGCTTTCCGAGACAAAAGCGGTGAAGTCGGACACACGAGTTGGATAGGCAGCAAACAGGACGGGCGTGCCTGGGACGGGCCGCAAGGGCATCTTTTGGCTGTTTTCGTGCGCCTGGAGTCCAACAAGCGGCGCGGGCTCGGGCTGCTGGCTTTGGCCAGGGATCGAAAACAACGGTGTCAGCATCAAGATAAACACCAACACAGCGCTGGGTGGGGAACGATGGGGGACAGATGGGGCGGTTTCGGGAGTTGGAGCAATCATGAACAAATATGGTCGCAGGAAAGTCGTGGCATGGACGAGATGGTAGCCAAAATGAGAAGGGAAGGAAAGAAAAAGCCGCCCGGTTTTCACGGGGCGGCTGTAAAACCTTGAAGGAATTTGAAACTAGGGATTGCTCTCGGAGGCGTTCGGGGAAGAGCCTGAGCCGATAGGTTGACCACGGACCGGGCGGACAACGGTATTGTTGATGACCTGCGGAGTCGTGGGGCTGGTTCCACTGTTGCCAAGTCCAACGGCGCTGGAAGCACGGTAGTCGGAGCTGAAGGCACCATAGCCGATCAAGGGGGTGATGGCCGTATCCAAATTACCTGAACCGGGCTGGGTGCCGGGGGTGGTGGCCGCACCACCAAGGGCGTTGGCAACCGCCTGATTGAAAGCCACACTGGAGAAGGCTCCATTGATCAAAAGGCCTCCGATGGTGGAACCGCCAGGAGGGGTGGAGGCGATCAATTGTGATCCCTCGAATCCGAAGTCAGAGGCGGGAACAGCAGCAGCACCTTGGGCAATTGCCTGGAGGCGAATGACGATATACTGGGCGCTGAAGGAAGAAGAAGGTTTCACCTTGATGCGTCCAAGTCCGCGGGAATCGACGCCGCTCGCCACTGGAGTCGCCGTGTCGAGGAACGCTGGATCGAGGGTCAATTTACCGCGCCAATCCTTTTTCTCAGGGAGCTGGTCGAAGGCGAAGACGTCGACCTGGGTAGGGCTCCTGTCATAGGATAGGGAGATGGCATCCACCAAGCTGGTGCCGCTGAGCTCGTAAACGAGGGTTTTGGCGGGTTGATTGCTTTGCGGGAAACGAAGGATGTTCACCGAGGTTTCCTTGTCTCCAAGGTTGGTTGGAGCAGGGCTGGCGTAAATGGCACGGGCACCACCGATGGCTGAAGCAAGGTTGGCTTTGCCATTGCTGGAAGAGTTGTCACCGGCGGCGGCAGCAGAGGCGGCAGAACCGAGGATGGCAATGTTGGTGATGGCACCAGGAGCGGAGGTTTCGAAATCAAGTCGCACGTAGCGAACTTGGGCCGAAGCAAAGCGGGCGGAGACGGCCACATCGGAGGAGGTGAAAGAAACCTGGCTGAGTGCGTTCCAACTGCTTTTGTCGGCACTGCCGGAAACGGTGACGACACCTTCAGCGCCAGCGTTGCTGAGGGTGATCGTGTCAACATACTGCTGACTGTTAAGGCGAATGACGGCACTGGCCTGACCGGCGCTGAGCGTTGCAACCTTGGTGGGATCTTCGTCGATCAAGTTCGCCGCCTGGCCGATGCCTTTGCTGGACTCGATACCGGTTTGAGCGATTTGCTCGGTGGCAAGATTGATGGAGCGGACTTCCTGGTTGGGGAGCCGAACCCATGCTGCAGAGGCTGGAGCGACCGCCCCAATGGTGCCTAAGGCGGCGAGAATGGTGATGAACGGGGCGGATTTCATGGGAATCATCGTGTTGTTTGAATGCGCTTGCTGGAGCCGCGTAATTTATTGTCAATTATTCAAGAATGGAGCTCACTGTCAACGCAATAGTGGTTTTGTGCCTGTCTAAATGCACTGTGCCTAGGAGCGACCGGACGGGACGGTGAGGAATTTCCCCGAAGGATTGACGTTTGCCGTATCCATGATATTCCAAAGGGGATGAATTGCCCTCGATGCCATGCGGGTCTGACGCCCGCCGTGAAGCGCTGCGGCGGGTGTGGGTTCGAAATGCGGCAACTGGTTGAAGTTTTGGGAGATGACCTGGTGAGATTGGGGCGGCTGACAGATCGGGCGCACTGTTTGCGACTCGGTGACTCGCGTGATTTGGAGGAGTGTCTGGAGGAGTTTGAGGTGCGTTTTCCGCAGGTGTTTGTGGCGGTTTATTTCGGGGTTCTGCCAGCTTCGCTGTCGATGAACGAGCTGACCTTCTGGTTGCTGAATCATGCGGCATTCGATACGGACGATTTTCAGCGTTTGAATGAGTTTGCGATGGTGTTGGTGATCGATCCGGTAGCGAAGGTGGCGGCATTAAATGTGGGGTATGCTCTCGAGGGGGCGTTGCCGCAGCGTTTTTTGATGAGTATTTTGACGCACCTGCGCACGCCATTGTGGCATGGGGAGTATGTGAGTGCCGTTGAAGAGGTTTTGAAGAGAATCTCGCGGCGGCTGCGCCGATTCGGGAAGCGGGTGGTGCCGGCGCAGGAATTGTCCCCGCCGGAGAATGCGGAGGTTTTTTTGCAGGGTTCTGGGTTGGACCGCCTGCGTGATGGAACGAAGGGCGGAGATCAGTCTGCTACTCGCAAAGGAGGGGAATTGCGATGAGGAGACGAGATGGTGTTTTCGCTGGTTGGATGCTGGTTTGGTCTTTGTTGACCGCGGTCACTCTGACGGCGGCAGAGGAGGGATTGCCGCTGCCGAATTGGGAGCAGGAGGAGGTGCAGATTTTCCCATTGGGCGGTGGGCTTTGGCCGGCGGGGTCGGCGATGCCCAGTCAGTCGGATGGCGCGGCTTCGGGGGAGGATGACGTAAGGTTGTTTATTCCCAACACCGCAACGCGAAAGGATGGGGCGGATGATCCGGGCGGACGCCCGTTGACGGCTGACAAGGACATGATTGAGGTCGGGGCAGACTTTTTTCAACAGCATGAGGGCATGGTGCAAGGGGGATTCGTTTATGATCCCGAAATGTTGCTGAACGAGGGGGCGAGAGATGAATTGAGCCGGCTGCTGGCGAACCAGGCGGAAAAGGCCAAGGTGGCGGCGCATTTTGTGATTTTGGAAAGCCGGCAGCGGCTGCCTCAAACGGTGGATCTGACCAAGCTGGCGGGTGCCAATCTGATGGGGGGGCTTTCCTGCATGGTGGTGTATCCGATGGGGGAGCCATGGCGGGTGCGGTTGTTCATGAGCCGCCGGGTGACGGATGTGGTGAAGCCTGATTATTTGCGCGTGATGGCTCGGGCCTGCATTCAGGATGCGCTGAAAGCGGTGGATGCATGGGATCAGTTGGAACGATTTGCGATTCAGTTGTCGATCCGGCTCACCTGGCTGGAGCGGGAGCATGCGCTGCCGGAGATTGAGCTGGTGACCATGACGGAGGCGGTAGGGGAGGTTTCGGAGATGCCCGAGGTCAAAGTCACGGCGCCTGAGGGGGGCGATGGGTCGGATGCAAAATCGAGCTGGGAAATTTGGTGGGCTTGGCTTAAACCCTGGCTTTTGATGGCGCTCGGAGGTTTGGTGGCGCTGATGCTACTGATTTTTGGGGTGCGCTGGTGCTGGCGCAGGTGGGTGCCGCGTCAGCGGGTGGTGGTGTGGATGCTGCCGGAGGTGCAGGTGCCACCCAGGTTGGGAGGCAAACATTGTGGCGGCGGCGGCGCGTCGGTGCGTTATTGAGCGGTCGGTTTGAAGGCGGGGCCGCTGATGGTGAGGTGCGGTCGGTGGGGATGAGCTTCGTCCAGTTCGGTGATGCGGAAGGAAATGCCGGGTCGGTCTTGAAGCAGTTGGAGCGCTTTTTGTGGTCCGAGGATGCAGGCAGCGGTCGCGAGCGCGTCGGCGGTGGTGGAGTCGGGCGCGATGAGGGTGGCTGCGATGCGCCGGGTGAGGCCGAGTCCGGTGGCGGGATCGACGATGTGGGACCAGCGTTTGCCGTCGAGTTCGAGGTATTGATGAAGGTCGCCGGAGGTGGAGCAGGCGCAGTTGTGCAGCAGGATTTCGCTGGTGACATCGGGTGAGGGGGAATCTTTGGCGGCGAAGGATCGCAGGGTGACCGGCCAGCCGGATTTGCCGGGTGGAGGATCGCCGATGGCGAGGTCACCGCTGGCGGCGACGAGGGCGCGGGTGATGCCATGTTGACGAAGGATCGTGAGGGCGGCGTCGGCGGCGTAACCTTTGGCGATGCCACCGAGGTCGATGAGAATTTCGGGTTGGGTTTTGGTGAGGGTGCGTTGGTGATGGTTGATTTCGAGCGCGCGCCAGTTGGTCATGGAGATGGCTTTGGCGGTGAGTTCGGGTTTCGGAAGCTGTTGTTGACGGCGGGCGCGCCGCCAGTTTTGCACGGCGTAGGCGGCGGTGATGTCGAAAGCGCCTTCAGTGAGTGCGGAGATTTCGATGGATCGGGTGAGGAGGGCATGGAGATCGTCGCTGAGCGGAATGGGTTGGTGGGCAGGAGCGCGGTTGAGGCGGCTGAGTTCGCTTTCGGGAAGGTAGTCGGAGGCGATCTGGTTGATGGCTTCGATGAGGGAAATGGCTTCATCGAGTGCCGTGTTGGCGACTTGGGCGGATTCGGCGTGAACGTGGAAGTGGAACTGGGTGCCCATGGCGGCATGGTTCCGTTGGAAGTATTCGAGCGCATGGACGGGACTGTGGGCACCGAGCACGAAAAGCAGGGTGATTCCAACCAGCGTGATGAAATGATTGGGAAGGCGCTGGCGTTGACTGTGCATGATGTTGAGTTCTTCCAATCTATCACGTCGCCGTTTGTTGAAACAGACTTTTGCGTTCAGCGCTTCGGCGATGTTGGGTCGGTCGGTGATGGGGCAGGCCGATGCCTTGGTTCCAGTGGCGCCGGGGGAGCACTTGTTGATGATTGGAGACTGGGGGGCGAAGGAGACGAAGGGGCAGGAGGCGGTGGCGTCGGGGATGAAAAAATTTCTCGATGAGCAGAAGATTAAACCGGGGGCGATGTTTTTGTTGGGGGACAATTTTTATGGGTCGATGAAGGGCGGGGTGAAGAGCGAGCGATGGAAGGTGCAGTTCAGCGAGATGTATCCGCGTTCGCATTTTGACTGCCGGTGTTATGCGGTGTTGGGAAATCACGACTACGGGGATGATCCCAAGCGTTCGTTGGAGGCGCAGTTGGGTTATGCAAAGGAGAATCCGGGCACGCGCTGGACGATGCCGTCGAAGCGGTATGCGTTTGATTATCCGACGGTGAATCCTTTGATGAGAGTCGTGGCGGTGGACAGCAACTGGCGGGACATGAAACCCGAGGAGATTGCGGAGCAGAATCAGTGGCTGGAAGATGAACTGAAGCGGGCCAGGTCGACACCATGGGTGGTGGTGATGGGCCATCATCCGCTGTATTCAAATGGTCAGCATGGAGATTCGGAAGCATTGATTGATGCATGGGGTCCGCTATTCGAGGAGCATCGGGTGGATTTTTATTTTTGCGGCCACGATCACGATTTGCAGCACATGGAATTTGAAGGGTTGAAGACTTCGTTCGTGCTGAGTGGTGGCGGTGGGGCCAGGGTGCGGGAGTTGCGCAAGGTGCGGTCCGGGCATTATGCCAAGTCGGTTTACGGGTTCACGCATCTTCACGTGACCGCAGAGAGTTTTTCGGTGCAGCATGTGGATGCGAACCGCAACCGGCTGCATGCGTTTTCGAAAACGTTGGACGGTGTCGTGACGATTGTTTGAGAGGGTGATTGACGGGCTGGGAGTAGTCCCGGGCTTTAGCCCGATGAAAGCATCGCCATGCGAATAAGCGTGGCAGTCATCAGAGTCTTGAACGTGCCGGGCGATCCTGGCTTGGGATTGCATTTTTGTTGGAGTTGGCTTTGACGGGCTAAAGCCCGGGAATACGCTCGCTTGATGGCTGCAATGAAGTATTGCATCGTGACCGATGCAGTCCACCCACTTGGTTCTTTTTCTCGTCCTGCTCGCTGCCATCCAGCCGGCAGGCGCGGCGGAAGTGGTGCGCAGCGCGGCGGTGCTGCGGGCGATGGCTCCTGATGAGGCGAAGAAAGGACTGCCAGTGGAGATGGAGGCGGTGGTGACGTTTGTGGACAGGAGTTGGGGGAATTTGTTTGTGCATGACGGCACGGCGGGTGTGTATGTGATGGCGGGTGAGCAGGTGAAGCAGGCGTCATGGATCGCGGTGGGGCAGAAAGTAGGAGTGAGAGGCGTGACGGGAGACGGCTTTTTGCCAGTGATCGTGGCGGCGGAACTCGTTGAGCTGGGCGAGGGAGTGTTGCCTGCGCCCATGGTGCCGAAGTCGCTGGAAGCGATTCAGACACCGGCGTTGGATTCCCAGTGGGTGGAGGTGGAGGGCGTGGTGAAGCGCCTGGCAGACGAATATGCCGGCCTCACGCTTTACCTGCAATCCGGTCCACTGGAGCTGCCTGCCGTTTTGCCGCGCACCGAGACGCTGGCGGCTGTGGGCACGCTGCCGCTACATCTGCTGGAGCGGCGGGTGCGGGTGCGGGCGGTGGCGGCGACGCAGTTCAATGAGCAGGGACAGATGAGCGGGCGGCATTTGTATCTGCCAGGCATGAGTTTCCTGACGCTGCTCGATCCGGCGCAGGAGTCGCCGCCAGCGCCGCTGCGGCGGGTGGATGAGCTGCTGCGGGTCGGCTCGCCTCTTGATGAGCGGGTGCGATTGCGCGGCGTGGTGACTCACGCGGTGCCGGAGCAGATGCTTTTTCTACGCGGTGATGGCGGCAGCATGAGGATTGATTCGGCGCTGACGCCGGATTTGAAGCCGGGGACGATGATCGAGGCGGAAGGTTACGCGACGTTCATGCCGCTGCGGCCAGGATTGAATGCGGCGGAGCTGCAAATCTTGGAGGAAGGGCCGCCGCCGGTGCCGCTGCGGCTCGCTCTGACATCCGAACGCCGCAGCGCGGAGCAGTATGAGCTGGTGACGCTGGATGCGGACTTGGTGGAGGCGTTGCCCACACCGCGTGAGACGATCCTGCTCTGCCGCGCGGGCGCAGTGGTGTTTGAGGCCAGTCTGCCGCCGGGCGAGACTGCACCATTGGCGCTGGAGCCGGGGATGCGGCTGGGATTGACGGGCATCTGCGAGTTGGAGATGAACAATCCGTTTGGTATCGCCCAATGGACAAAGGAGTTCACGCTGAAGCTACGCTCTGCGCGTGATGTGGTCATTTTGCAAAGGCCTCCGTATTGGAATGCGGCGCGGCTCCTGATGCTGCTCTCCGCTGTTGGTGGTGCAGCGTTGCTGGTGGCTGCTTGGGCCTGGATGCTTCGAAGGCAGGTGGCGCGGCAGGCAGCGGTGATCGAGCGGCAGACGACGACGAAAGCGACGCTGGAGGAGCGTCAGCGCATCGCCCGTGATCTGCATGACACGCTGGAGCAGGAGCTGAGCGGGCTGGCGATCTTGCTGGATACGACCTCGCAGCAGTTTGAAACCGGTGAGGGCACGCCCGACAAGACGCTGGGCCTCGCCCGGCAGCTTCTGCGGCGCAGTCGTGAGGAGTCGCGCTCCACCATCCGCGACTTGCGCAGCATGGCGATCGAGCAGCTCGGCCTGCTCGGTGCGATGGAGACGATGCTGCGTCCGCTGGCTGAGAGCGCGGGTCTGACGTTTGTTTTTTCAGCAGAGGGCAAAGAGAGAAGACTCCGGGGCGATGTGGAGTCTGCATTCCTGCGAGTGGCCCATGAAGCGGTGGCGAATGCGGCGAAACACTCGCGCGGCAGCCGTGTGGAGGTGCGCACGAGTTTTTCTGCTGATGCGGTGAAACTCGACGTGAGTGATGATGGCACAGGATTCTGTCCCGAAACGGCCGCAGATGACGCCACCGGCCATTTTGGCCTCAGCGGCATGAGGGAGCGTGCGGTGCGGATCGGCGCGGATTTGCGTCTGGACGCTCAAAATGGGAGCGGGACATGGGTTTCGCTCGTTTGGAGCCATTCGCGGCTGGCAGTTGAGGATACTAATGATTAACCTCTGACCACTTTTGCCATGTCCATCCGCATTCTCATCATCGACGATCATTTCGTGCAGCGCCTCGGGTTGACGGTGGCCATCAACAACGAAAAAGACCTCCGCATCGCCGGACAGGGCGGCAGTGTGGCGGAGGCGGTGGCGCTCTATGAGAAGTTGAAGCCCGATGTGACGCTGATGGACTTCTCTTTACCCGACGGAACGGGGGTGGAGGCCGTGAAGCGCATCCGCGAAAAGCATGATGACGCTCAAATCCTCATGCTCACCGTGCTCGATGGTGAAGAAGATGTCTTCCGCGCCAGTGACGCCGGAGCGGCGGGCTATCTGACGAAGTCGGCGGATGTGAAGACGCTCATTGCAGCGATTCGCGAGGTGGCAAATGGCGGCACCTTTTTTTCGGAATCGGCCCGCGCCAAGATCGAGGCGCGGATGAAACGGGAGCCGCTGACGCGCCGGGAACTGGAGATCGTGCATCTCATCGTCGAGGGACTGGCGAACAAGGAGATCGGCGGGCGTCTTGGCATCACCGAGGGCACCGTGAAGCTGCATGTGGCGAAGGTGCTGACGAAAACCGGCGCGCCCGACCGCACGCGCGCGGCCATTCTTGCAGTGGAGCGGGGCCTCGTGCGACTGGGCGGGTGAGCATGCGCAACGGCCTGTTGTCCGGCGGGTCGGCGGGCGTCTCGGCATCAGGGAAGGCACCGTGAAACTGCACGTGACCAATTTACTCGCCAAGTTCGGTGCGCCGAACCGCACCCTGGCGGCGGTGCTGGCGGTGTCGAAGGGCCTCGTGCGGCTGGGCGGGTGAGTATGTCTAACGACATATCGCGGACTGCGACCGGGTTTGATAGGATTGGCGCCCTCACACCCAACCATCACCCACCACCTTGGCAGTCATGCATTGGCATTTCCGTTTTTTCTTTCTGCTCACCCTTTCTTTCACGGCCATGCCGTGCGGGCTGCGCGCGGAACTGAAGCACCGCTGGTCGTTCAACAACACGTCTGGAGCGGTGACTCATGGCACGGCGCTGACGGATAGCGTGAGCGGCACGACGGCGCTGGTGGTGGGGACGGGCGCGACCTTTTCAGGCAGTCAGCTCACTCTGCCTGGCAATACGGGCGGCATCCAGACGGCGGCGAACATCGCGGGGTATCTCGATCTGCCGAATGGCATTCTCTCGTCAAAAACCAGCGTGACCGTGGAGGCATGGGCCACACCGCTTTCAGCAAAGGGATGGATGCGGTTGTTTGACTTCGGAAGATCGGCGGATGCGGGAGTCGGCGGTGGTGCGCCGGGGGAGATCACGGCGAATACGGCAGTGGCTCCGGCTGGCGGGGCGCCTTCGGACAATTTGATGCTGTCGTTCTGCCGTGGTCTGGAGCTGGGTCAGCAGCGCTTCGAGATCATGCGCAATGGTGTGTTCATGGGCGCGCGGAACACGGACTGGCCGACGACGGTGGGGCAGCAGTATCTTTATACGATGGTGTTTGAAGGCGGTGCTGGCGCTTACGGGGCCGCAGGCGGACAACTGACGTGGTATCGCGATGGCGTGGTGATCGCGACGATGCCGGTGGCATTTAGGCTCGCTGACTTGCAGGACGTGAACAATTGGATTGGACGCTCAAACTGGACCTGGGACTCGAACGCGCACATGTCGCTGAATGAGCTGCGCATTTACGATCATGCGCTGACGCAGGAGGACATCACCGCGAATCATTTGGCAGGGCCGGATGCGCCACCGGGGCAGGCTCCGAACTGGACCGTGGCACCCACGCCGGTGAATCGCTGGACCTTCAACACCGCCGCTGGCACCGCGCCGAGCGGCACTGTTTTTGATGACGTGATCAGCGGCACTCCGGCCATCGTGCGGGGTCATGGAGCGACGCTGAACGGGGCCAAAATCACGCTCCCTGGCGGCACCAATGGCAATCAAACCGCCGCGAATATCTCCGCCTATCTCGATCTGCCGAATGGCATCCTCAGCTCAAAACCGAACTTCACCATCGAGGCATGGTGTGCGCCGCTTTCCTCGCAAACGGATCAGCGGCTCTTCGATTTTGGCCGCAGCACGGCCACACGCGGTCCAGGGGCGCTTTTGGGCGAAATCATTGATGACGGAACGATCGGCGGTTTCGCTGGGTTCGACAATTTGGCGCTCACTTTGAATTCAGGAGCCGCCTTTGGTCAAAACCGCCTAGAGGGCCAATACAACGGTGCTCCGCCCATTTTGTTTGAGACGAACCTGACGGCCGTGACGGAACCTGGCCGCGAGTATCACTATGTGCTCGTTGTGGAGGACAACAAGGGTCTCTACGGCACCGGCGGCAGCGTGTCGAAGTGGTATCGCAACGGCGTGCTCCAGGATGTGCTGCCGTATCCCTTTCACATGAACCAGCTCGCCGACGTGAACAACTGGGTCGGCCGCTCGCAATACAGCGGGGACATGAACGCGCACTTCGCACTGAATGAGATGCGCATCTACGACCGGGCGCTCACGCCTGCGGAGATCCTGGCGAGTTACCATGCGGGCGCGGAGGCGCAATACGGCCCCGTGGTGGCCGTGGCGGACAGTGTGACGATCCACGCAGGCCAAAAAGTGCGCGTGGATGTGGTGCAAAACGACACCGGCGGCATCGCGCATCCGCTTTACCTCGAAGTCACGACCGCGCCTGCTGTCGGCACCGCCACGGTGCAAAACGATGGCACCATATTGTATGCTCATGCGGGTGTGAGCACCGCACCGGTGATGTTTGCGTATCGTGTGCTCGGGCAGGGCGGCTGGTCGGCTCCTGCCACGGTCACGGTGAATGTTTCCAGTGCTCTGCGCATTGCCAATGTGGGCCTCAATGTGCCGGATGCGCCACCGACGAATCGCGTGGCAGTGGAAAGTGCGTTTGGTGAATTGCAGTTCAACAAACCGCTCGCCTTTGCCAGCCCGCCAGGGGACACGCAGCGGCTTTTTGTCTGCGAGATTGAGGGCAACCTCAAAGTCATCCCCGATGTCTCCGCCGCCACGCCCACGAGCGCTGTGGTGCTGGATTTGCCCGCGCTGCTCGCCACACGCATCGGCGAGGTGCTCGATCCTGGACCCTTCGGTGAGAACGGATTGCTCGGCATGGCCTTCCATCCGCAGTTCGCCACCAACGGCTATTTCTTCGTCACCTACACCGTGCAGAAGGCCAGTGATCCTGGCGTGTGGTATGACCGTCTCGCACGCTTCACCATTCCTGCGGGACAGATCAACTCGCCGACACCTGCGGCTGATCCTGCGTCCGAGCTGATCTTCATCGAGCGGCGCATTCGTGGCCCAAATCATCACGGCGGCGACATTCACTTCGGCGCGGATGGATATCTCTACACGGCCTACGGCGACGAGGAGAATGCCAACGACTTCCGCAACAACAGCCAGCGCATCGATTTGAACTTCTTCGGCGCCATGCTGCGCATCGACGTGGATCGTCTGCCAGCGAACTTGGAGCCGAATCCGCACGCCTCCATTCCCACCGATGCCGGAGTGGCACGCTACAAAGTGCCCGCAGACAATCCGTATGTCGGCGTCACCACGTTCAACGGTATCACGCTCAATCCGGCCAATGTGCGCACGGAGTTCTGGTCTGTGGGCCTGCGTAGTCCGTGGCGTTTCTCCATTGATGCACCCACGGGTGAGCTGTGGTGCGGCGATGTCGGACAGGACATTTACGAGGAGATTCATCTGCTCTCCAGCGGCACGAACGCTGGCTGGGCTTTCCGCGATGGCTTGCACCCAGGCCCGAAGGCCGCGCAGGCTCCCGCGGGCTTCACTTCCAGCCCTCCAATCTATGAATACCTGCACACCGGCGTGGCTGGGGGGGATGGAAACTACAAGGGCAACTCCATCATTGGCGGCGTGGTCTATCGCGGCACCAGGATCCCCAGTCTGACTGGTGCCTATATTTTCGGCGATCAGGTCAGTGGTCACATTTGGGCACTGACAAGACCCGGTGGCGTCGTCACCGTGCAGCGCATCGCCGGATCACCGAGTCCAGTGAATTTCGGCCACGATCCCTCAAACGGCGACATCCTTTTCTCTGCCTACTTCAACGGCAAAATCATGCGCCTGAAGACCGCGCTGCCGGATGACAGCTACCCGACGACATTGAGCGCCACGGGTGTTTTTGCGGATCTCACGGATCTCTCACCCGCGCCCGGTTTGCTGCCTTACACGCCCAATTTGACCTTCTGGAGTGACTTCGCCGTGAAGAACCGCTGGTTCACGTTGCCGGAAGCGGGCAGCAAGATGACGTGGAGCAAAGACGGCGTGTGGACCTTCCCGAATGGCGGCGTGTGGGTGAAACACTTCGACATGGAAATGACCCGCGGCAATCCCGCGACCAAGAAGCGCCTCGAAACCCGCCTGCTCGTCAAAAACACCAGCGGCGTCTATGGCGTGAGCTATCGCTGGAACGACGCGCAGACCGAGGCCACGCTCGTCGCCGACGCGGGCGAGGATTTTGATTTGAACGTCATCGAGAACGGCACGCCACGCGTCCAGCATTGGAGTATCCCCAGCCGCTCCCAATGCATGGCCTGCCACACGAGCAACGCAGGCGGCATGTTGTCCTTCAATACCCGCCAACTCAACCGCAGCGGCACCCTGAATGGCGTCACCGGCAACCAGCTTGATCTGCTTGAAGCCGCTGGTTATTTCCACAACCCCGTGCCCTCCACGAATCTCCTGCCGCGTCATGTGCGCCCGGATGAAACCGCCTTCCCCATTGAAGCCCGTGTGCGCTCGTATCTCGACGTGAACTGTTCCTATTGCCATCAGGCCGGCGGCTCCGGTCCCGCCTGGGATGGCCGCGCTCACCTCACTCTCACGCAAACTGGCATGATCAACGGCTTCGGTGTAGCGCTGCACGCTGGCGATAAACTCATCGTCCCCGGCGACACGCTGCATTCGATCATCCTCAGCCGCACCGCCGCCATCAATGGCTATACGCGCATGCCGCCGCTCGCCACCTCCGAGTTGGATCAAACCGGCATCCAGCTCCTCACCGACTGGATCAACCACTCGCTGCCCTCACGACAAACCTACGCCAACTGGCGGCTCGCCCAGTTCGGCAGCAGCACCAGCCCAGAAGGAGCCCCATACGTCGATGCCGACGCCGATGGCGCGACGAACATGGCCGAGTTCCTCGCGTTCACGAATCCGCTCAGTGGCGTGAGTTCCTTAAAGCCCACCCTCAACGTCGCTGGAACCACCGCCACGCTCACTTTCGACGTGCCTGCCAATCGCAGTTTCATCATCGAAACCACCGATGATTTAGTGAACTGGGTCCAATGGGACACGCCAGGAAACAGCGGCCAGGCACAGCCCGGTGGCAGCGTAACCATCTCCGGGCCGAGCAACGGCGAGCGGCAGTTCTTCAGGCTGCGGTTGAGTGAAAACTGATCCCTTTATTTTATGACGAGATACACCCAACGAGCCGTCGTATCGGCCTTCTTATTCCTGTCGTCTCTGACTTCCGCGCCAGCGAAAGACGCGGACTTCCCCGTCCAGATCACCGTGGATGCCTCCGAGCCCCTCGGCGAGCTGAAGCCCATCTGGCGCTTCTTCGGCGCGGATGAGCCGAACTACACTTACATGCCCGAGGGCGAGAAACTGCTCGGCGAACTCGGCAAGATGAAGCCCGGGGAAGTCTTCTTTCGCACGCACAATCTGCTCACCACAGGCGATGGCACGCCTGCGTTGAAATGGGGCAGCACGAACGCCTACACCGAGGATGCCGAGGGTCGCCCGATTTACGATTGGACCATCGTGGACATGATCTTCGATGCCGGACTCCAGCGCGGCGTGAGGCCGTTTGTGCAGATTGGTTTCATGCCGAAGGCGCTCTCCATCAAACCAGAGCCGTATCAGCACCAGTGGACGCCAGAAGCGGGCTACAACGAGATTTTCACCGGCTGGGCCTACCCGCCGAAGGACTATGCGAAGTGGGAGGAACTCGTTTTCCAATGGGCGAAGCATTGCGTGGAGAAATACGGCAGGGACGAGGTGTTGAAGTGGTATTGGGAGACGTGGAACGAGGCCAACATCCCCTACTGGCGCGGCACGCGGGAGGAGTTCTTCAAGCTGCACGACCACGCCATCCGTGCGGTGCGGCGGGCGCTGCCAGAGGCAAAGGTCGGCGGGCCGGATGTCGCGGGCGGACCGGGCGGCACGTTTTTGGCCGAGTTCCTCACGCATTGCCAGAAGGCGGGCACGCCGGTGGATTTCATCTCCTTCCATGCCAAGGGCAAACCAGAGTTTGTGGACGGGCATGTGCGCATGGGCATCTCGCATCACCTCAATGACATTGATCGCGCCTTCAAAGTCATCGCCGGATTTCCTGAGTTCAAAGACAAGCCCATCGTCATCGGCGAGTCCGATCCCGAGGGCTGTGCTGCCTGCCAGGGGCCGCAGCTCGGCTACCGGAACGGCACCATGTATTCCAGCTACACCGCCGCCAGTTTTGCGCGGAAGCACGACCTCGCCGCGCGGCATGACGTGAACCTCGAAGGCGCTCTCACCTGGGCCTTCACTTTTGTGGATCAGCCGATCTTTGGCGGCTTCCGCCAGCTCGCCAGCGGCGGCATCGACCACCCGGTGCTCAATACCTTCCGCATGTTTTCGAAGATGAGCGGCCAGCGTCTCGACGTGCAAAGCAGCGCTGCCATCGCGCTCGATGACATGATGAAAAATGGTGTGCGTGACAAGCCCGATGTCTCCGCGCTCGCCAGCATGGATGGCGGCAGGCTTTGCGTGCTCGCGTGGCATTATCACGAAGACGACGTGCCCGGCCCTGATGCAGCGATTGACCTCTCGCTCGCTGGTTTGCCTGCAAACAGCGGCAAAGCCCGCGTGGAGCACTACCGTATCGACGCCGATCACAGCAACGCCTACGAAGTGTGGAAGAAACTCGGCTCCCCGCCGAATCCCACGCCCGAGCAGCAGACCACGCTGGAGAAGGCCGGACAGCTCGCGGTTTTCGGACCGGCGGAGGCGATCGCGGTGAAGGATGGCGCCGCGTCCATTCGCGTGCAGCTCCCGCGTCAGGCGGTGTCGCTGCTGGTCGTGACGATGGAGCCGTAGCATAGCCCGCCAAAGGATCGCCAGCAGAACAGGGGTGCAGCCATCAGAATCTTGAGCGGGCAGGTCGATCTCTGGAGTATTCCCGGGCTTTAGCCCGCTAAAGGATCGCCAGCAGAACAGGGGTGCAGCCATCAGAATCTTCAGCGGGCAGGTCGCTCTCTGGTTTGGAAATGCACTTTTATTGAAGTTGGCGTTGACGGGCTAAAGCCCGGGAATACGCTCGCTCCAATGACCTTCAGGCCGTTTGACCGGAAGGCTGCGGTGCGCATCACACGGCAAAATTTCCCGCACTGGCGGCAGGAGGGGACGACTTATCTGGTCACGAGCCGACTGGCGGATTCGCTGCCAAAAGACGTCGCAGACGACTGGCGCAGCAAGCGCGACGAATGGCTAGCTCAACACGACGCGACCTGCGTGGACGAGCTCGCGGAGGAATTTCGACTTGACTGCCAACGTTTGTTTACCGACAAGTTTCATGACCTGATCGACGCGGGTTACGGCGAATGTTTACTCGCCCGACGCGAGTGCGCGGACATTTTGATCGGCAAGATGATCGAAGGCCACGGGACGTGTTTTCAACTGGGGGAGTGGTGCATCATGCCGAATCATTTTCACGCCGTGGTGGAGCCTGCGAAGGGATCGATGCTGGGCGGGATGGTGCAGCATTGGAAAGGCGGCAGCAGTTTCGCGATCAACCGGATGCTTGGCTGCTCTGGCAGTCTGCGGGTGAAGGAACCGTTCGATCACATCATTCGCAGTGAGCGGCCATGGCGGCGGTTGGGTGGTATGTGGTGGACAGTCTAGTGAAGGCGAAATTGAAGGCGGGTTATGTGTTGGGTTTCGGTGGAGGTTGGATTGGTGGGAGAAGAGTTGATGGAGCGTATTTCCAGGCTTTAACCCGTCAGGGGGAGCAGGGGGCGTGGGGCTGTTGAAGTTGCCGGGCAGATTCGGGGCGTGGCGTGTTATCGATGTTTTTGCGGGCTAAAGCCCGGGAATACACGCCGCCGCGCCAACAATCCCATCATGCCAAACATCACCAACAGCGCCCGTGATGGCTCGGGAATGGCGGAGGCCACAATGAAACCAAGATCGTCGTAACGCACGAAATTGCTTTGGGTGAGCGAAAAGCTCACGATTGGGTTGGCCTCGGTGCCTGACAGGCCATGGAAATAATTGGAGCCCGCATCTGGTCCCGCATTCGCTCCCGATGTGCTTGCGGTGGTGTTGTCCAGATAGGTAACCGTCAGCACGGAAGTGCGACCGGAATCACCCCGGTTTCCGACAAAAATTCCGAGGCTAAGCAGCGGCGTGTCCAGTGTGAAAGTTCGGGTCATCGCAGAATTGCTGAGGCCCAATCCCAGTGTTCCAGAAGTTGCTTCCGCGGTGTCGATGAAACCCGTGTTGATAGCGTCACCGCCCAAGGTCATTACCAAGCTGTTGGCTAGTGAAGTGCCATAGCTAAAGGTGATCGTTTCTCCGACTTCGACTTGGGAGAAGATAGTTTCAAAGTCCCACACGCCTCCGATGTTGTTGGCGTATGCAGTGGCGATGTCTGAGCCAAAAGTCGTCGAAGTGAAGGAATTCCCCGTCGCATTGATGATTGTCTTACCGTTCCCGTTCACCGTTCCCACGGTGTTGACGAGGATGGAGGCCGCAGCAGCGCTGTCGATGGAGGCTGCCAGGATGCCGACCATCGCGAGGATGGACCGCCACCGTTTTGCTTTAGTTTTTGTGTGGTGACGGCTGGCAACCAATGGTGATTGACCAGAGAGCTGGAATTTTGAGCAGGTTTTCGTATCTGGTTTCATGGTGATTGGTGAGAAAATGTTGGATGCGATGTTCAAATTTTACCTAAGTCCGTCGACGCAATCAACGGCCCGCGTATGGCACTTTAGTCCTGCATGACCGGCTCCAGGCGGTGGCTGGTTCCGGAATGATCCGACGTGGCGACGGATTCGGGCTGCCGGAGCATCTCTACCAATTCGTCATGGGGCACGAAGGGTGGCTTGCGTGAAACCACACCGCCTGGGGTGTCCCATAGAACAGGGATCATTTTTCTTTTCAGCGCCGCGCGGTAGACGGCTGACGTCCATCGGACCCGGGAGGCCTTTTCTTTGTCGGAACAAAGGGAGAACTCGCCGAGAAAGACCGGGATGTTGTTGCGGGCACTGAACTCCTGCAGCCTGTCGAAGAGTTCTTCCAGTTGTTTCACGTCGTCCCCGCTTCCCCAGGTGGGTTGCATTTTGGCCCAGGTGGTATCCTTGTTCATTCCCACAAACGGCCACGGCGTGTAGTAGTGGAGGGAGATGAAGAGCTTTCCAGGAGTGGTATCCGTGGGCAGTTGGTATTCTTTCTGGCAGGTCTTGTCGATGTCCGTAGAATAACCGGGGACGATCAGCAGACGCTGCGCGTTGTTCTCGCCGGTGGCGCGCACGGTGTCGATAAAAAGCTGGTTCACGCGGGTCAACGTGGCGTAGGCTTGTTCAACGGTTCCTTCATTGGCAAAGTTCGTTTCTTCATTGAGGCCCTCGAAGAGGAGCTTCTCGCCATGGGTGGCAAAATGCGTGGCGATCTGCTGCCAATAGGAGCGGAACTTCTTCTCGGCCTCAGGGCTGAATGTGTGATAGGTGTCGGGGAATCGCTCCTTCGAACCGGAATCGATCCAGCCGCCGTCCCAGTGGATGTTGATCACGCAAAACATGCCGGCATCCATGATCCAGCCGGCCACCTCGCCAACGCGCCGAAACTGTTCGGTCGTGATTTTTCCATGGTCGGCAAACGTGTCCCAAGCCACGGGCAAGCGCACCGTCTTGAAGCCCAGACTGGCGAGGCTCTGGATGAACTCTTTGGTGATGAGCGGACTACCCCAGCCCGTCTCCCATTGTTGGATGTTGTCAAAGGTATTGCCGAGGTTGATGCCGGGCGTCATTTGCGAAACCGCCGTCCACGCATCGAGAGAGATTGTTGTTTTGGCTTCCTCGGGTGGCTTGGGCGCTGTGGCCTGTTCAGACGCGTGGGTGAGCACGGTCATCAACAACCAGCACCAGCCAACCATGAGGATCGAGTTGGTGAATTGGGTTCGATTTTTTTGAGTGATGTGAATGGTTTTTTCCAGGGCTTCCATTTGGCCGGTCATTAGACCCACGACCGCGCATCACGCGAGGCTCCAGTAATGGCACTTTAGTCCTGCACGGGCAGGCAGCCGATGGTTCTGGCTTTCCGTGGAAGTTCAATGCCGCTAGAATCAAATTCGTTCCAATTTCCATGCACCGCCGCTTTTCGTCTGTCATTGCCATGCTTCTCGCATGCGGCGCGCCGACATTTGGCGCTTCCGGCGGGGATGGGAATGGGCAGACGCTCACGACCATCGCCGCCGTGCAGGCACTCACGTTGGACGAAGCGGCGCGACATCATCCCGTTCAGGTGCGCGGCATCATCACCTATTGCAATCCCGCTTACGGTCTCGGTTTCGTGCAGGATGAAACGGGTGGCATCTTCTTCACGCCGCCTGCGGTGGGCGCTGCCGATTCACCTGTGCTCGCGGCGGGTGACCGCGTGGAGATCACCGGCATCACCCGCCGCGGACGGTTTTCACCGAGCATCTCGATCCTGCCCGATGATCCTGAAAGCGCGGAGGCATCTACAGGCGCTCCCGTGGTGAGGCGCATCGTTCGTCTCGGCGCAGGCTCGCTTCCCACGGTGCCGCTTGTGGACGTGGATCGGATCAATACGGGCGATTTTCACGACCAGTTCGTGAGGGTGCGTGCGACGCTCCGGCGCGCGACGGAAAACCCTGACCTTTTGATGGAGCAACTTTATGTGGATGCCAGCAGCCGCTCCGGTGCGCTCAAGATTATTCTGGACTGTCCGCGGAGCCAGCAAGCGGCGGTCAAGGAATGGGAAAATGTGGAGGTGGAGATCAGCGGGGTGGTTTCCGGCGAAGCCAATGACCGCAGCGAGCTTCGTAAAGTGACCCTGCTCGTCGCCTCGGTCGCGCAGATCAAACCCGGCACCGCCGCCATGCAGGCCAGCTTCAATCAGCCCGTGCGCGGCTTTCGCGAACTGCTGCAATACCGGCCTCCGCAGCCCGGCGCGACGGGCGAGCGGCAGCATGTCAAGGGCATCGTAACCTTGGTGCATGCTTCGCGTGGCGGCTTTTATCTGGGCAGCGAGCAGGGTGGTCTATGGGTGCAAACCCCGCAGCACACCACCGTGCAGCCCGGCGATGAGCTTGATGTCATCGGTTACATTGCCGGTGGTGCCGACGAAGGCGTCTGGCTGGCGGATGGCATTCATCGCGTCGCGCGGCAGGTGGTGCCCTACGCACCACGGTTGAGCACCGCCGATGAGGTTGCCAAGGGCGGCCACCATGGCAGTCTGATCCAGGTGGAGGGACAGTTGATCGACCAGTTTGATCGTCCAAACCATCGCCTTCTTTATCTCGGCGCGGAAGGCCAAACTTTCTACGCACGGGTCGCGGAAAGCGCCGCTACCACGCCACCATTTGCGTTGGAAAAAGGGAGCTGGCTGCGGCTCACGGGGGTCTGTGAAAGGCCCAATGGTTCCGCCACCCGCGAGTCGTTTTCGTTGCTGCTGCGCGAGAATGCGGACATCGTCTTGATAAGCACACCGCCCTGGCTCAATGCCGAGCGATTGCGCTGGCTTCTTGGCGGCGTGCTCTTGCTGACGTTGCTGGTCAGTGCCTGGGTGCTCCTTCTGCACCGGCAGGTTGGCCGCCAGACCCGGGTCATTGCGCATCAGCTTGAACAAAAGACGCTCAGTGACGAGCGCCGTCGCATCGCCCGCGAACTGCACGACACGCTGGAGCAACAGCTCGCTGGCGTGAACATCCATCTTGATACCGTCGCCGAATGTGCGCCGGAACTGCCCGCGCCCGTCTCCCGCGCGCTCGACAACGCCCGTGCGATGCTCACCCACAGCCGCGCCGAGGCGCACCGCTCCATCCTCGAACTGCGCTCCCGTGCCATCGAGCAGGCCGGCCTCGTTGGATCAGTGCGCGAATCCGTTGAGGCGTTGCAGATCATTACCCCGCGCATCACCATCGAGGTCGAAGGCGAGGAGCAACGGCAGCCACACCACATCGAGTTCCAGTTGCTGCGCATTGTGCAGGAATCCATCACCAACGCCCTAAAACACGCACAGGCCAGCCACATCGTCGTGCGCTTCCAGTTCACCCCGGATGACCTGCGTGTCACCATCACCGACAACGGCATCGGTTTTGATGCTGCGCACCCCCCCGCCGTGCAAGGCACCCAGTTCGGGCTGCTCGGCATGGGCGAGCGAGCGGCGAAAATTCGTGGCATGCTCGACATCCAGAGCCAACCTGGAGCCGGTTGCACCATCACTGTCAGCGTGCCGACACAACACCCGCGACCTGCATGAGCAAGACATCACCTCCCATCATCCGTGTGCTTCTGGTGGACGATCATTTCTTCGTTCGCTCCGGCGTCAAAGTATCGCTCGAAGCCGAAGGCGACCTTCGGGTCGTCGCTGAAGCCGACAGCGCCGCCACCGCCATCGAACAATACCGCGAGCATCAACCCGACGTGACCCTCATGGATGGCAACCTTCCTGATCGCAGCGGCATCGAAGCCCTCAGCGACATCCGCGCCGAATTTGCCAAAGCCCGCATCATCATGCTCACCATCCATGAGACCGAGGAAGATGTTTACCATGCCGTCGCCGCCGGCGCCACCGGCTACCTGACGAAGTCATCGGGCCGCCGGGAAATGCTTCACGCCATCCGCGAAGCCGCGCACGGCCGACGTTATTTTTCACCCGAACTCACCGCCCGTCTCAACGCCCGTCGCGCTCGTCCGGAACTGACCAGCCGCGAGACCGAAGTCCTCCAGCACGTCGTTGCCGGCACTCCGAACAAAATCATCGCCGACCACCTCGGCTGCACCGAACAGACCATTAAAAACCACCTCAGCCACATCTTTGCCAAGCTTGGCGTGCAAGACCGCACCTCCGCCACCGTGACCGCATTGCGCCGTGGGCTGGTGCGGCTGGAGTGAGAGGGCTTCGAGGTGTGTCTCTGGGCTCCAGCCAAACCTCGGATGGCAAAGTTTTCCATCCTTTAGTCCTTCACTTAATCAGCGGGCGTCTGCGGCGGAAGAGCAGAGTGGCGGTGCCCAATCCAATGAGCAGAACGCGACCGGGCTCTGGAACAGCTGCAATGGAGATGGTGCCATTGGTAAGGAAGGCGCTGGTATCCCACACGTAACCTGCGGCAAGGGAGGCGGTGGGGAGCGCAAAGGTGAAGAAGCCGTTTTTGGATCCAGAGTAGCCGCTCCAGTCGATAAGTTGCCACGTGCCGGCGGTCCAGCTTCCGGCAGCGGCTCCGCTGACGTCGGCCACGGCGATGGTGCCACCGAGGGTCATGGTGGCGGCGGTGCTCGCGATTTTAAGGAGGTCGGCTTCGCTGGTGGTGATCGCGGCGACATCGTTGCCGAAGAGATCGAATTGGAGGGTGCCGGCGAGGGTCATGGCGATGACGTTGGCGCTGCCGAGGTTGAGGTCGGCGACGGCTCCGGTGTAGCCGTTCGATCCGATGACTCCGCTGGCGACACCATGGGTGTTGCCGACCATGAGGAAGCTGTTGGAGCCGATGGTGATGCTGCTTGAGGGGCCTCCGGTGATGCTACCGGTTCCTCCGAGAGTGGCATTGGCACCTGCGGCTCCGTTGAGGACCACGTTGCCTGAGCCCGTGGCAGAGCCGGTGGCTGGATCGTTGTTGGCAAGGAGGGTGCCGCCGGAAACGGTGGTAACCCCATAGTAGATATTGTTTGCGGTGAGTGCCCAGGTGCCGGTGCCGGTTTTGGTGATTCGGGTATTGGTCGCAACGTTGGCATTGCTTCCGGTGGTGCCGCCGATGACGCCGCTCATGACGCCGTTGCCTGCGCCGAGCAGTTCGAGGCTGGAGACGTGGGTGACGGTGTTGCTGGTAGTTTTGACGGTCCCAGATAGAGTGAGGGTCTGTCCCGCAACGGTGTTTTCGATCCGGCCATTGCCGCTGCTGGCCTGACTGCCGTTAGTTAGACGAATCAGTCGGGAGCTGGAGCCGCCGCTGGTTCCGGTGAACTGCAATCGGCCAACCGTGCCGCTATCCTGGCCCAACGAGATTTGAGTGCCGGTGCCGATTCCTGTTCCTGCGGCACCTACGCCGCCATTGTTAATGGTGGAGGTGACGAATGTGCCGTCCGAGATGCTGACGTTTCCTGAGAAGGTGTTGAGTTCATTGAGGAAGACGGTGCCGTTGTCGGTGCGGCTCACGCCCCCGAGGCCGGTGATGATGGTGTTGATGATGAAGTTGCTACCTCCACGAAAGGTGACGCCACCAGTATTGGTGATGGTCCCATTCATGGTAAAATTACCTGATCCAGAGTTGTAGAAGGAGCCGCCGTTGAAAGTGAAGTTGCGATTGGTGGAAGTCGCTCCGCCATAATAGATGACATGGGCTCCGCCACCCGTGGCAAAGCTGCTGCCTGCACCGACGGAGCTGTTGAAGCCGGTGTTGGCGATGCTGTTGAAATAGAGGGCACCGTTGGTGATGGTGGTGGCGCCGGTGTAGGAAGAGTTGGCGTTGTTGAGGGTCCAGGCGTTGAAATTGTTGGTGGCGGGTGTTGCACCATTGATGGTGACGGCAAGTCCGCCGGCGGCGCTGCCGTTTGAGATTTCACCACTGACAACATTGGTGAAGCCGATGGGATTTGCGCCTGCTGACCGTGTGCCGACGTTTCCAGCGAGGGTGAGGGTAATGGTGGAACTGGTGGTGCCTCCTGAGATGTTGCCTGAGATGATCATCTTTGCGGCAGCGGCGGCATCTCCGGTCGCGGATGAGGCCGAGTTTTGATTGTTGGCGTTGTTGGTGAAGGAATACGATCCGGCGGTGGTGGTCGTGGCGGCTTCCAGAATCAAAGGCGCGTGGATCGTCTGGCTTTGCAAGGTTCCACCACTAACGGGAACGGTGGCGGGGCCAAGCATGGTGATTGATCCACCGCTGCTGAGGCTAAGGGGAGCGCCGAGGTTTGCTCCTGCACTGCCGATGGTAAAAGCTGCGGCGCTGAGACCGAATTCGATGTTTCTAATGTTGCGTCCGGAATCGATGGTGACGAGGGTGCCAGCGGTGGAAGTGTTGAAAATCGCTTTGTCAGCATTCGTGGTTCCAGGGTTCGCACCTGCGGGTCCAAGAGGTGACCAGTTGGTGCCGACTGACCAATCCTGAATTCCCGAGGGACCTGTCCAATTGTAATCAATTGCCTGAAGGGAGGTGGAGGCCTGAAATGCCGTCAAGATGGCCAGCAATGTTGCCGCTCTTTGGAATAAGGGCAGACGGCGGAGGGAGTTTTCTGTGATCTGAGCTGACTTCATCACGGCGGAGTTGTTGGGGGAATTGACACGAATGATACGAATGTTGGCGAGAGATCGGTTGGTAACAACTTCATTGTGATGAATTTGCGACTGCCAGACCAGCGCTACTTGGATTTTTCGGCGATGGCTTTGTAGTAACTTTCGATGGCAGCGCGGTATTCGGGGGAGGGTTCCTGGCGGGTGGCTTCGGTGAGGTCTTTGGCCATGCGGGCGGGAAGGCGGCCCCAGGATTCGTTGCCTTGGAGGGTGAGGACGGGGACGAGGGTGTTGGGGGCGGTCATGGAAAGGTTGCCACCGGCATCGGGAGAGGGCTGGCCTTGCTGGCCTGCGGGAGGCGACGGGGAGTTTTGTTGGGCGGTCTGGCCCTGGCCGGGCGAGGGTTGCTGACCGGGGACCTGACCTTGGGCGCGATCTTGAGCCATGCTCTGGGCCTGGGACTGGGCGGCGTTGGCGAGACTTTGTTGGGCGGATTGCTGTTGTTGTTGCTGCCCCTGCTGCTGCTGCTCGGCATCGCCCTGGCCCATGGGGTTGACGGCCTGGTCGAGCTGATCAAGGGCTTGGGCAAGCATCGCTCCTTTGGCGGCCTGGAAGAGTGAGGGGGAGGGCGTGGTGGGGAGGGATTGAGTGGCTTTGGCGGCGGCTTGTTGCGCCGCTTGGGCGGATTGGGCGGCGGCTTCGGCGTTGCCAGCATTGGCTTCGGATTTGGCGAGTTGCTGGAGCTGTTCGCTGGCGGCCTGAATTTGTTGGGCGGCTTCGGGCTGGTTGAGGCGCTGCTGATGACGGGCAACGCGGGCGAGGTCGTGGGCCTCGGCAGGCGCGGCGGTGGGGAGGTTTTGCGGCTGGTTTTTCAGCTCGGTGAGAGCGGATTGGGTTTCGGTGGCAGCTTGTTTGGCGAGCTGACCGAGTGCTTGCTGCATCTGGGTGTTTTTCTGCAACTCCTGCTCGAGGGCGGCGAGAGTTTTTTGCGGGTTGTCGCGGGCCTCCTGCATGAGTTGGTTGAGCTCGTCGATGTTTTGATAACTCTCGTCGAGAGGTTGTTTGATGCCGAGGGCTTCTTCCATTGCCTGCTGGGCGGCGAGGGCATCTTCAGGGAGCGTTTTGCCTTGCTCCATGTTGGCCAGATTTTTGGAGAGTTGGTTGAGGGCGTCGGCGGTTTGTTGTTGGGCCTGGGCGGCGTTTTGGAGAGATTGTTGTTGTTGGGCGGTCTGGGTGGATTCGGTGGCTTGCTGGAGGTTGTTCGCAATCTTGGGCGTTTGCTGCTGCATTTGCGCGAGGCCGACGTCGGCGGTGCGGGCCATCTGGCGTTGGGCGAGATCGGCCATGTCAGCGTGGGCGGTTTCCTGACGCAGGGCGGCCTGGAGGTCGGCGAGTTGTTCGGCGTTGGCATCGGCCTGGGGCATGAGAGCCTGGGTTTGCTCAGCGGTTTGTTCGGTGGATTGATTGGCGGCGTTCTGGGCGAGTTCGCTGGTTTGTTGCTGGCTTTCGTTGAGATTTTTGGCGGCGTTTTCGGCGAGCTCACTGAGTTTGGGGGTGAGTTCTTCGAGGGTTCCCCGGGCGGATTCGACTTTAGGGATGAAGGCCTGGCGGGCGGCGGCGAGTTGCTGCTGGGCCTGCTGGTTGGCGTCGAGGGTGGGATTGTGTTGATCGGCGGGTTGCTGGAAGTCCTGCTGGTTTTGTTTTTGTTGGGTCGCTTGATTGGCCTGATTGCGGGCTTCGCCTTGTTGACGGTCGGCCTGACCACGGGCTTGCTGGGCGGCCTGGATGGCGGGTTGGTCGGCTTTGGCGCGCTGGAGGGCTTTGTCGAGGGGGCGAAGCTGGCTTTGGGCGGCAAGGGCGGCGTTGAGTTGCTGTTGAGGAGTGGCTTTGTCCTGAATGCGTTGCTGGCCTTCTTCGAGGGCGGACTGGGCGTCCTGCGCGAGGGCGTCGGCTTCGAGGGTGCGGGCGGTTTCGACGAGGTCGTTGAGTTTTTGCTGAAGAGGTTGGGCGGATTCTTTGGTGGGTTGATCGGGGATTTCTTCGGCGAGTTTGTCGATGGCGCGGCTGAGGCGGTTTTGATCGAGGGCGGCGAGGGTGTTGGTGCTGGCGTTTTGTTCGCGAAGTTCGCTCTGGGCTTTCAGCTGGTCGGCGGCGGCCTGGAGTTTTTGCTCGGCGGCCTTTTTGGCGTCGGCTTGTTGGTCGGGTTTCTTTTCGTTGGCGGCTTGGTTGAGTTGGTCGCGGGCTTTGCCGAGGGCGGCGAGGGCGGGGTTGTCGCGTTGGTTGAGCCGGTCGCGAAGTTCGGCGGCTTTGTTTTGGGCTTCTTCGGCCATCCAGCGGCTGAAATCGCGGGCGTTGTTGTTGGCGTTGCGGAGTTCGTGGGCCTGACCGTAGAGGTATTCGGGGGCTTGTTTTTGATCGGGGGTGTCGAGGGCGGATTCGATGCCGGGGATTTTTTGGTCGAGGTTTTTGAGCTGGTTTTGGATGTCGCGCTGGCGGTTGTCCGGGGCGATGTCGTGAAGGGATTGCAGGTCCTGTTGGGCGGATTTGGCGGCGGCGAGGGCGGCGCGTTGTTGTTCCTGCCAGCGGGTGCGCTGGGCGGGATCTCGATTGGCGTCGATGGCTTTGTCGGCGAGTTTTTGCTGTTGGGGGGCGAGGATTTCGTAGGCTTCTTTGGCGGTCTGGGCGAGATCGGCGGTGGCGAAGGTGCGCAGGGCTTCGTTGAGGGTTTCGGCGTTGGCACCGGCTTCGTTGGCGGATTTGCGGATTTGTTTGCGGACTTCGCCTTCGGGCTTTTGGGTTTGTTCTTTGAGGGCGGGGAGGTGTTCGTTGCGAAGTTCGGCGAGGTGCTGGCCGACGAGGTTGATTTCCTGTTGTTTGAGAGTGTCGGGGGCTTGCTGGGCCGCCTTTTTGAGCTGTTCCCAAAGTTGGTCAGCTTGTTCTTCGACGGTGGCGAGGTTTTGTTTGAGGTTGGCAAGGGCGGCGGCGGTTTCCGGGTTGTCGGATTTGGCGTCGTCGCGGATTTGTTCGGCCTGTTTGCGTGCGGTGCGCATTTCCTGGTTCAGGGCTTTGGCTTGTTGGGCGAGTTGTTTTTGGGTGGCGGCCCAGGCGCGTTGTTGTTGGTCGGGCTGGTCGGTGACGATGAGGAGTCGGGCGGCGGCGCTTTCGCTGCGCTGGCCTTTGAGGTCGGTGGCGGCGAGTTTGATGAGCAGGGCGTCCCCGGGGTTGAGGGGGAGGTTGGCGAGAGCGAGGGTGGATTGGACGGTGGCTTCGAGGCCGCTGGCGCCGGGGATGTCCTGATTCTGCCAATCGGTGCCGTTGATGGCGTAGCTGAATTCGACTTTGGCGAGGCCGATGTCATCGCTGGCGGTGCCGCTGATGGCGATGGGCTGGTCGGGGCGGATGGATTGATCGGTGGCAGGAGTGGTGAGGGTGAGGGAAGGCGGGAGATCGGTGATGGTGTCGATGCGGAAAGGGCTGGTTTCTTCGTTGGTGAAGAGGGTTTTGCTGGCGGTGAGGTCGAGCGCCCAGGCTTCGGATTTGCCGTCGAGGGTGAGTTCGAGTTGCCGGGTGTTGTTGTTGTTTTCCGTGCTGGTGATGGAGAGGGGAGTTTGGGCGGGATGAAGAACGGCGGTGGCGCTTTCGAGGGGTTGGTTGGCCTCGAACTGGACACGGATGGTGGAGCCTTCAAGGGCGCTGAGGTCGCCGTGATCTTCGGTGAGGGTTTGAGCGGGAAGTTTGGTGTAGGCGGGTGGGGTGATGGTTTTGATGAACTCGATGGCACGGGGACGGGCGCGGGCTTCGAGGGTTTGCCAGGAGGTGATGGCGTCGGCGGCGAGGACGCGGTAGCGGAGGTCGGTTTGTTCGACTTGCAGGGTGCTTTCGTATTGTTGATTGCCGACGGAGGTCATTTCCAAACGGGTGGGTTTGGTGTCGGCATTTTGTTGTTCGATGATGACGCGTTTGGGGGTGGGTCCATCGATGCGAACGCTGAGTTGCGTTTGGGAGGAGAAGGGGACGAGCGTGGGGGATTTTTCGGGGATGAGGAAGTGGATTTTGACGCTGGAGGGGCGGCCGATGTTGGCAAAGGGAAGGGCGGCGCGGGCGAGAAAGCCGGGGAGGTGGAGCTGGCCGAAGAAGGAAAGGGCGATGATGAGAACGATGACGACGGTGACGGCGCGGATGGTTTGCTGAAGGAGGCGGTTGGGGAGGGCTTTGACGGGGTCGAAATTGGAGAGTTGGGCGGCGACTTGATCTTGGAGATGTTCGCGGAATTCGGGGGAGTCGTGGTGGGCTTTGGTTTCGTCGGAGAGTTCGACGGCGGAGAGAAGTTTTTCGTGCAGGGTGGGGTCGGCGCTTTCCATGAGGCGCGCGGTGGCGGTGGTGTCGCGATGCTGGCGGAGAAGGGCGAGAGTTTGCCAGAGGGTGAAGGCGAGGGCGGCAATCCACGAGGTGTAGCTGAGGGTTTTGCGCAAGCCATCGGGCATGAAGGTGGCGCGGTCGAGCAGGGCGATGAGGAGGAAAAGGCCGAGCAGGATGGCGAGGGAGAAGAGGGCCGCGCGGATGAGGAGAAGGCGTGTGCGACGCTTTTGGAATGCGGCGAGGGCCTGGAGGGTGACGGGGCGTAAAGACATGGGCGAGGCGAAAAGTTAAAGTGAACTGAGAGAGGGAGTAGGAGTAAGAGTAGGAGGAGGATTTTCTATACCAACCGCCAGTGTTTGCGGAGGAGCCATTCGGTGGTGAGGAGGAGAATGATGGCGGTGAACCACCACCAGCTGGACCATAATAAGGTTTCGCGGATGCGGGTTTCCTGGCGGTCGATTTGTTTGAGGAGTTCAGGGAGCTGGTTGATGTCGGATTCGCGCAGGAATCGACCGCCGCTGCTGCGGGAGATGGATTCGAGGAGGGGACGGTTGAGGGTGAGGTTGGACCACTCTTGGTTGGAGCTGTCGTCCACACGGAAACGGAGGGCGAGATCGCTGACTTTGGTGTTGTTGGTGGTGACGTTGATGGAGTAGTCGCCGCTGGGAAGGTTGCTGGTGACGGCACGGAAGACGCCGCCGTGGGTGGGATCGGGTTCGAGCTGGAGGGTGGCGATTTGACGGCCGTCTCGGGTGAGGTTGACGCGGGGATTGGTGGCTTCGGTGAGGATGTTGCCATCGGCATCGCGAAGGCGGACGCGGAGTTCGGCTTTGTCGTTTTCGCGGTAGCGGAGCTGGTCCATGCCGATGCTGAGGGTTTTGTCTTCGGCGATGAAGGGAGGGGCGGCGATCCAGGAGGCGAGCTGCATCCAGAAACGTTGGTGGTGGAGGTCGGCGACTTCATATCGCCAGCGCCAGTATTCGTCGGTGGCGAGCCAGAGAACGCTGCCGGCTCCGAAGCGACGCCAGACCATGCCGGGGATGCTGGGGTGGTTGGGGGACTGGAGTTCGGTGAGGGTGGTGGCGTCGGGGAGGGCGTCGGCGGAGGCGGCCCAGTTGGCTTTCGGGAGCTGCTCCCAGAGCGTCTGGTTGGCGGAGGGGCTGTCGCTGAGGCTGAGGGCGGTGAGGGTTTGACCTTGGGTGGTGAGGTCGTGGGTATAAGGGGTGTTGGCGGATTTTTTGCTGTTCCAGGAGACGGGGATGAGGGCGCTGTTGTTGGTGTCGCGCCAAGATTGCAGGTGGCCGCGTTGGCCGTCGAGGAGGATGAGGCCGCCGCCGCGTTTTTGGACGAAGTCGTGGAGGAGCTGGTGCTGTGCGGGTTGCAGGGCTTCGGAGCGGAGGTCGCCGAGGATGACGAGATCGTAGGATTGCATGTCGCGGTCGTCCTTGGGGAAGGCCTGCCGAATGCTGCTGTTGGGGGCGTTGGTGAAGTCGTCGAAGGCGGTGGTGACCTGCCAGCGTTGGTCGCGGTCGAAGTGGCTGTGGAGGTAGCGGGTTTCCCAGCGGGGGCGACCGTCGAGGATGAGGATTTTGCGTTTTTGGGTGAGGAGGTGGAGGGCGAGACTGGTTTCGTTGTTGGTCTGGATACGGTCTTTGGCGGCGTTTTCGCCGCTGAGTTCGACGCGGACGTTGAGGTTGCGGAGGGTGTCGCCGGGAGTGGGACTGGGGGCGAGTTCTTCGGCGAGGAAGGAGAAGGGGATCTGGCGGGCACCGGTGCCTTCGGTGGTGAAGTTTTGCTGCCAGAGGGTTTTGTTTTGAGACGTGATGGTGGCGACGGCGGGGAGGCCGGCAGGGAGGTGGTCGTTGATGTGGACGAGGCCTTCGGCGCGACCGTTGGGGAAGATGGCTTCGGGGGCGGTGACCTTGCTGAGGGCGAGGTCGGGTGGGGGAGCTTCGAGGCCGTAGCCGACGGTAAAGATGGGCGTTTTGTGGCTGCCGAGTTGTTCGGCGAGGGCTTCGGGGGAGCCGGGGGCGTTGTGCTGGCCGTCGGTGAGGAGGATGATGGCGGCTCCGCTCATGGAGGGGCCGAGGGCGTCGCGGAGGGGCTGGTCGAGGTTGGTGAAGGGGGCGTTGGGTTTGGCGATTTGGGAGGGGAGGTCGCCGGAGGTATCTTTGCCGTTGTCGCGATGCCACCAGAGTCGGTCGGCTTTGCTGCCGCGGAGGGCGAAGAGTTCGACGTTGTGTTCCTGGGCGAGGGTTTGGATGAGGGTGTTGGGTTGCAGGAGGAGGGCTTGCTGGAGGCGGTCGAAGCGGGAGGATTTGGGCGAATTAGCGGTGGTGCTGGTGCTGGTTTCGTCGCTAAAGTCCATGCTGGCACTGGCGTCGGCGAGGATGAGGACACGGCCGAGCTGGCGGAAAGTTTCTTCATGACGCAGCACGGGGCCAGCGAGGCAGAGGATGATGAGGAGCACGGCGAGGGAACGGAGGGCGGGCAGCACCCAGCGGGGGGTGGTGGTGTGGAAGCGGAGTTCGCGACGGTAGTAAAAGAACATGAGCAGCGCGACGACGAGGGCGATGCTGATGACGGTGGCGGTGGGCCAGTCGCCGTTGAAACGAAGGAAAGTTTGTGTGGTTTGGGGAGACAAGGGGCTGGAGGTGGGAGGTGGAAAGACAGACGGCGGAAGGCGGAAGGCGGAAGGCTTGAGTTTTGGGTAACGGGAAGAGTGACTGGAGTCTTGTCTCTTTTGTCTTTAAATCTTTTGTCTCTTGTCAGGCTCTGGCGATTCTTTGCTGGAGAAAGACTTCGGCGAAGAGGAAAAAGAGCACGAGGAGGAGGATGGGTTGCCAGATTTCGGAACCGAAACGGCGGGAGTGGTCGATCTTTTCAAAGGTGTCGTAGTCGGAGGCGAAGCTGGCGCCGAGGCGTTCGGCGATTTGACGGGTCTGATCGCTGCTGAGGGTGGCGAGGTTGGATTCGGCGGGGTCGGGGTTGAAGGCGAAGCGGCGGATGGGGGTGGTGTCGGTGGTTTTGGCGGGGCGGAGTTCGTAGAGGCCGGGGAGGAAGGTGTCTTTGTAGGTGATGGCGGGTTGGTTTTCGTTTTCGTTGCCGGAGTTTTTGACGGGCTTGAGATCGTGGGCTTGATGGTGGGGATCGATGAGCTGGAGGGGTTGTTTGGCCTGGTCTTCGGTGAGGTCAAGTTGAAGCTGGTTGCCGGTGCGTTGGTATTGAGGAGGGGTGTTTTGGGTAGCGAGATGGGTGATGAGCCGCTGCATGAGGGGGACGAAGGCAGGTTGGAGGGGGAGGGTGCTCCATTGGGCGTTGGCGGTGGTGGTGAACAATAGGACGCGGCCTTTGCCGTAGGGTTTTTCGATGAGGAGCGGGTCGCCGCGGTCGAGGTTGAGAAGGATGCGGGTGTCGCCTTCGATGTTGTCGAATTTCTGCCAGTGGGTGAAGGCGGCGTCTTGGAGGTTCATGCCGCGGGCGTCGTTGAAATAAGCGGTGGCGGGATGGGTGTGGCGCTGGCTGAGGAGGCGCGCGGGCATCTGGTTGGGGTCGATGTGACCAAAGCCGGCGGGTTTGGCGGGGAGGAGTCCGGTGCCTTTTTGGTAGAGGTCGTTTTCATACCAGCGGGGGTCGATGTTGGGGCCGGGGAAGATGATGAGGCTATTGCCTTTTTTGATGTGTTCCTGGAGTTCCTTGAGCTGGTTGCCGTGGAGCTTTTCGACGTTGGCCATGATGATGACGCGCTGGTTTTCGAGGTCGCGATCGCGGAATTTTTGTTCTTCGACGAGGGTGGGGAGGATGACGTCTTTGAGGCCGGTGGCGGCGCTCATGTGGGGGCTGAGGGCGATCTGGAGGAAGTCGGCGGGACCGGTCATGGGAGCGCTGCCGCTGCGACCAGAGATGAGCAGGGTTTTGACTTCTTCGCGGACGGGGATGACGAGGGAGAAGGCGTTGTCTTCGGGGAAGGCGTCGCCTTCAAGTCGGAGGGTGAGGGCGTGGTCGCCGGGGGTGTCGAAGGTGTGGGTGAGGGTGAAGGTGGCTTCGGCTTGCGGGGCGATGGTGACGCGGGTGCTACGGATGCGGACGCCGTCGGCTTCGAGGTGGACGGGGATGTCCTGGTAGTCGCGCTGGCCGTGGTTTTGGATGCGGGCGCGCAGGGCGAGGGGCTGGTCGCGGGCGATGATGAAGGCGGAGGGGTCGACGTGGGTGAGGGCGAGGTTTTCGCTGAGTTGGCTGTTGCTGCGGTAGAGGGTGAGGGCGGGGGCGGGTTCGATTTTTTTGATGGGGTCGAGTTCCGGGAGGGAGCCTCCGTCGAGGACGGTTTGCCAGTCGGTTTGCTGGAAGTCGGAAAGGATGAGGAGTTCGCGGGCGGGGGTTTGGGTGCGTTTCAGTTCGGTAGTGGCGAGCTGGAGGGATTCGGCAATGGCGACGGGGCCGGCGAGGCTGGGGGTGGTGTTGAGTTTTTCGAAGATGAGGTCGTGCGAGGTGGTGGGTCCGTCGAGGAGAAGTCGGGGAGGGCTGCCGGCGAGGATGACGCTGACATCGGAGCCGCGCGGGAGCTGGTCGATGATGCGGCGCAGTTCGGCGGTGGCTTTGTCGCGGGTGCTGCCGCCTTCACCGGCGGCGCGCATGGAGGCGGAGTCGTCGAGGAGCACGACGAGTGAGCGTTTGTCCATGCCGGGGAATTGTCGGAGCAGGCTGAAGACGGGTCGCGCGAGGCAGAGGGCGAGAAAGATGGGGATGGCGATGCGGGTGGCGAGGAGCAGTTTTTGCTCAAGCTGGAGGTTGCGACGGCGGAGTTTGAGGGCTTTTTCGAGGAGGTGCATGGCTCCCCATTGGACGGTGTGGATGCGGCGTCGGTTGAGCAGGTGGATGAGCAGCGGGATGGTGAAGGCTGCGGCACCGGCGAGGAGGATGGCGTTTAAGAAAGACACTATGAAAGGATAAAGGCTAAGGGATAAAGGATAAAAGTCTGAAGTGGGAAGTCGGAAGTCGGAAGTCGGAAGTCGGAAGTCGGAGGTGGGCGGGGTTGGAAACGGATTACTGCCTACTGCTCACTGCCTACTGTTTCACCGGGCGCGGAGGGCGAGGTAGGCTTTGACGGCGGCGCTGACGGGTTCGTGGGTGAGGATGGGGACGAGGTCGACTTCGTGTTTGCGGAGGCCTTCGGTGAGGGTGGTGCGGAAGGTGGCGAGGACTTCGAGATATCGCTGCCGGATGGCGGCGGGGTCGAGGAGCTGGTGGTCTTCGGTGTTTTCGAGGTTTTCGAAGCGGGCCCAGCGGGTGAAGGGGAAGTCGAGTTCGTCTTGGTCCCAGAGTTGGAAGACGATGAGTTCGTGGCCTTGGCGGCGGAGGATGCCGATGGCTTGGAGGAGGGCTTCGGGATCGTCGAAGCCGTCCGTGAGGAGCATGAGGAGGCCGCGTTTTTTGAGGTTGTTGGCAATCGAGCGGAGGACGGTGGCAAGGGAGGTGTCGGCGCCGGGTTTGGTTTTTTGAAGGGTGTCGAGGATGTGGTGGAGGTGACTGGTTTTGGTGCGGCAGGGGATGTGTTCGCGCACTTTGCTGTCGAAGGTGACGAGGCCGACGGCGTCCTGCTGGCCGGTAAGGACATAAGCGAGGGCGGCGGCGAGTTTGCGGGCTTGGTCGAATTTGATATGGCCTTTGGTGCCGCGGTAGTTCATGGAACCGCTGGCGTCGACGAGGATGGTGGCGCGGAGGTTGGTTTCTTCGTCGAATTCGCGGATGAAGAAGCGGTCGCTGCGACCGAAGATTTTCCAGTCGAGGCGTTTGATTTCGTCGCCTTGAACGTAGGGGCGATGCTGGCGGAATTCGACGGAGAAACCTTTGTGGGGGGAGGCGTGCATGCCGGTGCTGAACCCTTCCATGACGCTGCGGGCAAACAGCGGGAGGCCGTTGAGCTGGGCGAGGTCTTCGGGTGTGAGGAGATCAGAAAGGCGGGCCATATCGAAAGGCTAAAGGATAAGGGCTAAAGGATAAAGATGAATAGCAGAGCGAGGATGGCGGGCGAACTTGATGGTTACGCAGGGGCGGGGCGGGGTTTCTCATGGGATGAGGGGAATATTGAGAATGACAGGCACAAAAATGCCCATCCCGCGCGGATTGGCGGGATGGGCAGTGAAGGGAAGGGGGTTTTGGAAGATGGTTCAATCGGTGCCGTCGTTGATTTTGACGCGGAAGAAGCGGAATTCGGGATCGACAGGGATGGACCATTCAACGGGTGGTCCGGCGTTTTGCCAGGACTCGGGCTGGAGGTTGGGGCTCTGTTTCAGTTGAAGGTTCAGCTCGACCATGTCGTCTTCGACTTTGATGAGGAGGCCGCCGGGGCGGAGTTCGCCGATTTCGTCTTCGGTGTAGAGGCCGAATTGTTCGCGGTTGTTGCGGACGAGATCGATGTAGGCTCGCTCGTTGGAGAGGGGGTTGCTGCCGGCGGTGGATTCGAAGAGGTCGCTGAGGCCGTCTGCGTCGGTGTCGGCAGTGCTGGAGGAGGTGCCGTGGATGACAAATTCGTTGAAGTTGTCGAGGCCGTCGAGGTCGTCGTCGAAATCGGCATCGAAGTAGTCGAGGATGCCGTCATTGTCCTGATCGGCGGCACCGAGGGGGAGGTCGAAGCTGAAGTCCTGATCGGTGGTGAGCAGGTAGTTGTTGAGGATGGGGGAGTAGGATTTGACGACGACGGTTTGTCCATCGGGTTGGAACTCGAGGGTGCGCAGGTAGCCTTCGCCGCCGAGGTTGCGGAACTGGTAGTTGATAAGCATTTGGTGGACGGGATTTCCAGCGTCGTTGTTGTCGACGCGATAGCCGGTGCCGTCGCCGAGCACATGGCCATTGACGGTGAGGACGAAGTTGTGTTTGCGGACGAGTTTTTGCCAGAGTTCCTCGCCGTCGTTGACGCCGCCGGGGGTGGTGTAGTTGTGTGGGTTGTAGGCTTGGGGTCGGGTGGAGTCGCTGATGTCGTAGCGGAAATCGTTGTTGTTCATGTAGGCGTGGGTCACGAGGATCGCCTTGTGCTGGGGGTATTGCTGAAGGATGCCATCGGCCCAGGCGATGGTGCTGTCGCGTGGGCCCCATTCGAAGCACATGACGATGAAGTTAACGCCGCCGGCGTTGAAGAAGTGGTAGCTGTTGTCCATCTTGCCGGTTTCCATGACGCCACCGAAAGCGGGGGTGAGGCGGTAGAGTTCTTCCTTGAAGTAGTCGTTCATAAAGGTGTCCCGCGTGGCGGCGTTGCCTCCCGGGCCGTAGTCGTGGTTGCCGGGGACGAAGGCATAGGGCACCTGGTTGTCGAGAATGCGGAAGGCACGGCGGGCGTTCTCCCATTCGGGACGGGAGTTGACGTTGACGATGTCGCCGAGGTGCAGGACGAAGCGGATGTTGCGGGCGCGGCGGTTGTGATAGATCCAGGAGGTTTGGGCTTCGAAGACGCCGGGGTAGTTTTGCGAATAGATCTGGGTGTCGGGAAGCAGGACGAGGGTCCATGCACCGTCTTCGATGAGGGAATCGCCGGGTTGGGGGGTGATGTTGATGGGCGGGGTTTGACGGTCACGCACGAGGGCGGTGTAGTCGTAGAGGTTGGTGAAGAAGGGTGTGTTGAAGGCGGCCTGACTTGTGGTGGATACATCGGCTCCGGTGGAGGCGTTGAGGATTTTATCGACCGCGAGGGAGGAGACGAAGAAGCGGCCCTGACCGTAGGCACCTTCCATGAGGGCGGGGAAACGGGCTTTGGGATCGCCGGAAAGGATGACTTCGAAGCCAGAGAACTGGTCGAAGGTTTCCCAGGAGGTGTTGGTGCGGTAGAAAACGCTGTCGTCGCTGAGGGTGAAGGAGAGGGATTTGCCGTCGGCTGCGGTAGGCACGTTGGCGAGGAGGGAGTGGTCGGGAACGAGGATGAAGGTGGAATCGAAGTCGGTGTCGACCCGGCTGGCTGCCTGGGTGTCGGGAAGGAAAGGAGGCGAGGGTTCGTGTTGATCAGCCTGTGAGAATTGGATCAGCAATCCTGCGCGATCGATGAAGTCGTCGAGGTCATCAGCGTAGGTCGCCATGTAGGCTTGATATTCGGGATTTTCAGAAGCGAAGGAGCCGATGGCGATGAGGTCGACGTCGGTTTCGGGATCGGAACCGGGGACATACGGTGGCTGATTGAGGGGCAGCGGCATGACGTGGAATCCGGCGCGGCGGAGGAGTTCGCCGAGGCCAAGCTTGCTGGTGAAGCTGTCAGGGGATTCATAGACGTAAGCGCGCAGCCCTTCGGGGTTGGCGGTGCTGACGGTGGAAGGAGGATTGGGGGTTTGACCGACGGCGGCATACCGGTTGGGTTGCGGATCGGGGGTGATGGGGTCGGTGGGCGCGCGGGCGATCAATTCCAGCACGCTAATGGCTCCGTAGGTGGTGGAGTTGGCGGCGAGTTCAACGCGCACGGTGATTTGTCCAGAGGCATTGGGGATGATGCCGGGAATGCTGGCGACGTTGGAAATGTTGTCGATGGCCTCAAGGGTGGCAGAGGCTGAGTTCGCTCCGGTGGCGGTGTAGAGGGTGTTGAAAACTTCGGGAGCGCTGCGATTGGAAGAGACGAAAGCTTTGATGTCGTAAACGGTGTTGCCGCTGGGATCGAGTCCGTCGATGCGGATCGCGCCGACAGCATTGTCAGCTTTTTGCACAAACCAGAAGTCCGATGTCGCAGCGGAGTTGTAGATCAGTTCACCGCCGTTGTTGTTGGTGGAGATGGTGCGGAAGGCGTCGGTGATGGTGAGGCTGACGCCGGTCCATGGGGAGCCGTCGACGCGGGTGGCGGGGTTGATGGGCGATTGGTTCAGTGCAGAGAAGAGGTTCCAATGGCGATTGAAGAGGTCCGGAGAAGGGGATTGTTCGGTGGCGTTGCCGAAGTCGATCAGAAGGCGGTCAGCGGCGAGGGTGGAAGTGGCGCAGAGGAAAAAGGCGAGGCCGTGAAGAGCGAGTGATTTCATGACGTTCAGACGATGAGGCATGAACGTTGGTCGATTCGAAGTGGTTGGCCATCATGCGGTTGTGACAGTCTTGTCAGTCACGGGGACGCTGCCCAATCCTTGGCTTGGTAGGGACATCATTGTGAACGCAATTGTAAGAACCTGCGGAGATGGGGACAATCCGAACACGATGAAGAGAAAGATATCTTGGGCGGGCGTTTTGTTCTTGTTGATGGGAACATTGGCAGGGTGCGTGTCAGTGAAGAAATTCGGGGAGGAAAGAAGTCGTGATTCCAATAAGACGCGGGCGGACTATGCGGGCAGGTATGAGGTGAATGATGCCAATGCTTATGGGTTGAGGTCGTTGATGGATTTGGACGGGGTTCATCGAGGAACAGGGAAGCGTTTGATGACGCTGCAATGGGTGGGAGCAAGCTTAAGGGGGGAATATTTTGAGAATGGCGAACGGGTTTCGTCAGCGATGATTACGGAGAGTAGGGATTTTTCGATGGAGAATGGGCGATTGGTGAGGAAGCGGAGTTTTGGTCGAGGGGAGGACAATCCCTACACGGTGGAGGTGGGAATTCATGAGGGGCGATCCATCGAGTGGTATCTGGATGGATATGGAGATCTGGTATATCGATCGACGGTTTCGGGCAGTGAATTGTTGTTTGGCGTTGCTCCTGTTTATGGGAAGCAGACGAGTTATCTGGTGTTCAAGCGGCTGAAGTAAGTTCGGGGAGGAGCCTGACCGGGTCATGGGGGCGGGACCATAGCGAGGAAGACATCCGAACCCTTCCTGCTATGAATACAAAAAAATCTCTAATTGCAGGAATCGGTGCCGCAGTATTGCTCGCGGCAGGTAGTGTGTCGGCTGAGCCGATGAAATCAGGTGGGGTCGTCTACCGCGAAGGCAAAGCCTATGTGGTGGTTGACGGCAAAACCACTCCCATCAATGAAACCACGGTGCCTGATGGCAAAATGATGACGTTCAGTGGTGAAATGGTGGATGCCCCAGAAGCCGTGTCGGGCACGCGTGAAGGTGGTCGTGCTTCAGAAGCGCAGAAGACCGAAAATAAAGCGGAACAGAAGTCGGGAACGGACGCTTCGAGTTCCACCAATAATCCATCAACGACCAGTGGTCGGGGTGCGGATGTGGTGACGCCTGATACGAAAAAGAACTAAGTTTGATGACTTAAGCCAGTTATCAATTTTTAAACAAAAACAGGCTGGTGGAACTTTCCACCAGCCTGTTTGTTTTGTTGGAGGGTGGATATTGTTGTCCACCTATCTTGGGCTAACAGCGGACAGGAATGTCCGTGCTCCCTTTACTAATCTTTCTTTTTGCGACGCTCGTCGTCTTCACCGCCTTTGCGCTCGGGTTTGTTCCCGGAACTTTTGGGGCGTTCCTGAGGTTGGCGTTGTTCGGGTTTAGGGGCCTCGGCTTTTTTACGCTCTGGTTCGCGACGTTCAGCTTGAGCTTGGGGTTTGGGCGATTCTTTACGGGAAGGTTCGGCGGACCGGGGACGTTCCTGACGTGCTTCAGATTTGTTCTCTTTGCGGGGCGTTGGGGTAGGTGTCGGTGGACGCTCACGAACCTTCTCCTGCGCGGGTTTTTCGCTGCGCTGCGTTGGCGGGGCAGAGGGACGAGGTTGTTCTCTGCGGGGTTGGGGTGCACGCTCTTCCATTTTGCGGGGCTCAGGGCGTTTGGGTTCGTTTTGGCTATTGCCGGGTCCAGCTCCTGGTGCTCTTCGGTTTTGTGGAGGAGCAACGGCTTCGGGTTTGTTGCGCGGTTCGTCCGGCTTGCGGTCGGGACGGGGCATGTTGGCGGGGGGAGTGCTACGTTGTGACGACTCCTCCGGTTTGGGCATCACGCGACCTGGGGGCAGCTGGTCTTCGGGTTTGCGGTCGGGACGGTTTCCTGGCGTTGGCATATCGCGACGACGTTGTTCGGCGTCTTCTTTTTCGCGGCCTTCTCTCGGCATGGTGGGGTTGGAGTCGGAACCTGGATTGCGGTCGGGGCCAGGGCGGGGCATGCGGGGATCGCGGTCGGCACTTTCGCGGTCGCGCTGACCAGGCATGGCACCGTCGGGTCCTTTGCGATCATTGTTATTGTCACCGCGGTCACCTCTAGGGCCTTTGTTTTCACCATCGCGGTCGCGATCACGTTGTCCGGGCATGTTTGGGATGGGGATGGCGCGATCAGGACCTTTATTGTCGCGATCATTGTTGTCTCTATTTCCACGTTCGCCGCGGGGACCATTGCCATCACGCTCTGGACGTTTTTCTTCGGCAATGCGTTGACGTAGCTGGCTGGCCTGTTCTTGGGCGACGCCACGCCAGCCGCGGTCGATTTTGTCGCGGTTGGTTTTCATTTTGACTTCGCGAGGAGCAATGTTGCGGTTTTCTTTGCGGGTGATCGAAGGAGCGAAGACGGAGAAGCGGTCGTTTTCGACGCGACTGCGGTGGTGCTGTCGATCGTTGCCACGGTCGCGATGCTGAATGAGTTTAAGACGGCGAATGTTTTGTTCGCTGCGGCGGCTGAGGTCATCGTAGCGCGGTCCGCCGATGTGGATGCGATTGAGGCGGATGTCGGACTGGTGATAGCTGATGCTGGTGATGTTGGTCGTTTCGCGAATGATGGTGATGTTGCGATCACGACCGATCAAGTGCGGGCGGTAGTTGGTGGCACCGAAGTGAATGATCGGGATGAAGTTGTAGTAGCGGGGTCCGATGTCGTAGACGACGTCGACGGAGGAGTCGAATCCGCGGTCATTGCTCCATTGAGCTTCGGGTGGGAGGGGTGCCCAGCCGACGTAATCGCCGCCAGTGCGCCAGCTGACCCAGGCGGGGGCCCATTCATACCCTGGAACCCAGGCCCAGAAGGTGTCGATGAAGACCCAGCGGCCGTAGTGGTAAGTGGCCCAGCCGAATTCTTCCTCGGAGACCCAGGTCCAGCCGCCTTCAGTTTCGGCCCATGAGCCTTCGGTGTAAGGTTGCCAGTCGGGATTTTCAGAAGCGACGAAGGGGCGGAAGCAATAGCCGTAACCTTCGACTTCGATCCAGTCGCCGTAGGAGGCAAGATTGTCGTAGAAGTAGTCGAAGTCGACGGGGTCGTCCTGCGCGTGGGTGGGTGGGGCGCTCGCGATCAGCAGGAAGCAGATGCTGGCGAGCAGGGTGGCTAAGGTGTTTTTCATGGCGGGTTGTCTGGGGTGATTTTTGATTTGATGATGAACGATCCGGGGGTAGTGGCTTGGACCACATGCGGACCGGGTCTATTCATGTGCTGATTCGTGAGGGCGGGGAATTTGGCCTTGGCAGGGTGTCAATTGGGGTGGTTTGTTGCGAGGTGGCGTTCGCAGGAAATTATTTTGAGGTGTGAGTTGTGTCATCAGGGAGGATCATGTTTGGTTTTTGCGAAGATGCCCATGGATGAACCGTTTCCTGCAGTGAAGGAGCCGTGTCGGACGACAGCGGAGGATTCGTTGACGGTTTCAGAGGAAGAGGTTTTTCTCAGGGCGATCAGCCTTCACGGAAAAGACCGGGATCGCTGGCTGGAGGCAGCTTGTGCGGGTGATCCGGAATGTCGGGAACGGGTGGAGGCGTTGCTGGCCGCCCATGATGAAACCGGTTTCATGATGCAGATGGCTACGGACAGTGTGGTGCAGCCTGCGGGGTCTGAAAGTCGGGAAGAGGAGGAGCGGGAGGGGGCGCGATACGGGGCTTATGAACTGGTTTCGCTGATTGGAGCTGGAGGATTTGGGACGGTGTGGAGGGCGCGGGAGATGGGTTCTGATGGGAAGATGGTGGCATTGAAGATCTTGAAGCTGGGCATGGACACCAGGGAGGTGGTGTCACGGTTCAATCGTGAGCAACAACTGCTGGCGAGGATGGATCATCCCAACATTGCACGGGTTTATGGAGGTGGGGCGACTCATGGCGGGCGTCTTTTTATTGCGATGGAATTGGTGGATGGTGTGAATCTTTCGGCGTATTGCGAGAGCCACCGGTTGTCGCTACTTCGAAGGCTCCATCTGTTTTTGCAACTGTGTGAGGCAATCAAACATGCGCATCAGAAGGGGATCATTCACCGGGATTTGAAGCCGTCGAATTTGCTGGTCAGTTTTGAGGATGGTCGGGCGGTTTTGAAGGTGATCGACTTTGGGGTGGCGAAGGCGGTTTATGCGGATCCCGAGGAGCATTCGCTGCACACGAGGATGGGGCAGGTGATGGGCACTTTGGTTTACATGAGTCCGGAACAGGCGGGACTGGTGGAGGCGGATGTGGATACACGGACGGACATCTATTCGATGGGGATCATCCTCTATGAGTTGCTGACCTCCATGACGCCGATGTCGACCCTGAATGGTTCGATGACCAGCCATGAGGAAGTGCGCCGTCGCATTCGTGATGTTACTCCGCCGCTGCCGTCGCAAATGATCCGGGGATTGGCGGTGGAAAAAGCGACGTTGATTGCCTTGGCGAGGATGACGGATGCCCATCGCCTTTCTTCCGTGCTCAAGGGAGATCTGGACTGGATTGTGATGCGCTGCATCGAGAAACAACCGTCTGCCCGCTACGAGTCGGCAGGGGAGTTGGGGGATGACGTATTAAGTTATCTTTGTGACAAGCCGGTGCGGGCGCGGGCACCCAGCAGGTGGTTGTTGTTGCGCAAGGCGGTCAGGCGCAACCCGGGCGTGTTTGCGGCTTCGGCGGCTGCGGTGGTTTGCCTGCTGGCGGGAACGGCGGTCAGTCTCTCATGGGCCTACCGATCCAATATTGCCGAGGAGGAGCAGCGGCGTCTGGCGGATGAAGCGGAAAGGCGGAGGGTTGAGGCGATGCATCTGGCGTATGAAGCGGACATGAGTGCGGCATCGCTTTTGTTGGCGAAGGGGAATACCGGTCAGGTGCGGCAGTTTTTGGAGCGGCAGGTGCCTCGCGATGGTGCTCCTGATTTTCGTGGATTCGAATGGCGCTATTTGAACCAGGAGGTTCGGGATGGCCATGTGGCGTTGTTGCGGGGGCATCGAATGGGTGTGGGGGCGGTTGCTTTTTCGAGAGATGGCAACCTGTTTGCCAGTGGCGACATGGGGGGGCGGGTGAATGTGTGGGAATTGGGGAAGATCCAGCTGCTCAAGACGATCGACGATGCGACCTCAAGGATCATCGGGGTTTCGTTTTCTCACGATGGCCGCTATTTTGCGGCGGGGGGTGAAACGCATTTGCGGGTCTGGACGGGGCCCGATTTCCGGCTGGGGCGCAAGCTGGCGCTGGACAAGGTCCGCCCGGGTTATTCGCCGACGGGACCGGTGCTGGCACTGGGGGTTGGCGATGCCCGTTGGAATGGGAATGCGGGGGAGACAAGGTTGTGGAGTTGGGATCGTGATCTGGAGGGCAAGGAAATGCGGGTTCTTCCCAATGCGGGGACGAGGATGGCGTTTACGGCGGATGGCGGGCTGCTGGCGACGGGCGCGGGGTTGAACCAGATTTACGTGTGGGACGTCGTCAGCGGCGAGCGCAGGGCCAGGTTCAACCAGCCGACGGCGATGGACATGGCGATCGCGCATGATGGGGCCTGGCTGGCGGCGACGACGCGTGTCCGTCGGAACAGTCCTTCCATCTGGTCGCTTCCTGGTGCCGGTCCGGTGGGGCCGCTCGAAGGCGTGGTGGAAGGTGCTTATGCACTGGCGGCTTCACCGGTGGCCAATGTTCTGGCCGCAGGTTCTGCCAATCATCGCGTCAGTCTTTGGGACATGAACACGTTCCGGGAATTGGAGAGCTTCATTGGTCACCGGCAGGAGGTGCAGGCTTTGGCTTTTTCGTCGGATGGCAAACGGCTGGCATCGGGAGGTGGCGACCGGACGGCACGCATTTGGAAGATCGGCGCGCGTCGAATGAAGGACGAGGTGACCTCCATGCATGCCGCACTGGGGATGGGCGGAGTGCGGATATCGCCGGATGGACGTTTGCTGGCGGCACAGTCTGCCGATCGTGTGCTCAAGCTGTTTCATGGAAGAGATATGTCCGAGGCGATGGTGATTGGATACCAGCGGTCGCCTTTGGGTTTCTCTTCAGATGGTCAACGGCTGGCCACTTTCAATTCGAAAGGATTGCTTGAATGGTGGGACACAAAGGACGGTGAATGCCTTGGTGGTCGCGATTTGAAACATCGGCCTCATCTGGAGGGTGCGACGGCGCTTTCGCCGGATGGCGCGATCCTCTCGATGGGGGTGGATGGCGATGTGCATTTTTATGACACGCAATCGGGAGACTGCCTGTTGTCGGCTGCAAAGGAACACCAGCAATCCATCGGGGCCGTGGCTTTTTCGCCTGATGGGAAGCTGCATGCGACGGTGGCACTGGACGGGACGGTGGTGCTGCGTTCGGTTCCTGACGGGATCAAGCGGTTGGATTTTAGGGGCCACAACATCGGGGCTAGGGGGCTTGCTTTTTCTCCAGACAGTCAATGGCTGGCGACTGGCGGTTACGACCATCTCATCAAGATTTGGGATGTGTCATCTGGTGATCAGGTGGCGGAGTTGAGAGGTCACAGTCGCCCGGTGTTGTTTCTGGCGTTCACCTCAGACGGCAAAACTTTGTTGTCATCGGGAGACGGGGATCAACTGTTTCTCTGGCGCACGGGGGTGTGGCGGTTTCTTGGTCAGCACCTGATCCCTGCGCCCGTGAGGTCGATGGCGTTGTCCAATGATAGCAGTTTGCTGGGGCTGATCGCTTTGCCAGGCGTGCTCAAGGTGATGCGGGCACCGGCGAGTTCACCCGAGCAACCGCTTCCTGCGTCGTTGTTGCCGGAGTTTGATTGGGATTTGAGGGAGCTTCCTCCGGTTGCATGGCCTGTGGTTGAGGATTTGCCACCTCGCGGTGAGGGTGTTCCGACCGCCTGCCTCGATCTGAGCGCTCATTACAACGCCCCGCTGGATGAATCGTGGACGACTGCGGCCGGGGCTACTCTGGGAGATCTTGAGCCGGGTGTTCATCGTTTCAACGGTGTGGACTGGGATGTGCGGGGAATCATGCAGGTGTATCCGCGGAAGATGGGATTTCAGCCGCCGGTGCCGGCTTTTCCTGACAAGGTGACCGGCATTAAGGTGCATCAAAAGGCCGCCAGTCTGAACTTCCTTGGCGCGGTGACCTGGGGCAAGGACTGGAAGACCGGGTATGAGGCGGGCCGGTTGGTGATTCGATATGAGGATGGTGTTTCTGTGGAACATAGGCTGAAGATGGGGAGGGACGTGCTCGGCTGGTTGCAGAATTCTCCGCCTCTTGGCGAGGGGAACTTTTCGGTCAGGGTTGCGTGGTCCGGGCCATCTCAGCGAGGTTCCAGCGATGCTGAAGGTGTTCGCTTGTTTCACTTTGTGTGGCATAATCCTCGCTTGAACGTTGCCATTCGGGAGATTGATTTTGTCGCGACCGAAGGCTGCCCATTCATCACTGCCATTACCGCCGTTCCATGAAGGTTGATATTTCCTTGCTACTTGAACGACTACAGACCGGGGAGGTGGATGCGGAGATGGAATTGATGAACTGCGTCTATTTTGAATTGAAGAAGATTGCGGCCAAGGCGCTGGCGGGTGAACAGCGCGAGGTTTCGCTGATGACCACGGATCTGGTGCATGAGGCATGGGTCCGGTTGCTGGATCAGGAGGGTCGGGTGCGGTTCAAGAACAACCTGCATTTTTTCGGAGCAGCGGCGGAAGCCATGCGGCGGATTTTGGTGGATCGTGCGCGTCGTCGGTCGCGGGAAAAACACGGAGGGAAGCTGGTGCGGATCGGGCTGGATGATGTGGAGATCGAGGAGCCGGCGGCCGCTTCGGAGATTCTCGACATCAATGATGCGCTGGAAAAGTTGGATGGGATTGACTCCCGCAAGGCGGGGATCGTCAGGTTGCGATACTTTGCCGGACTGGGTTTTGAGGAGATCGCGGCGGTGACGCAATATTCGCTGGCCACCGTTCAGAGGGATTGGGCGTATGCTCGTGCCTGGTTGAAAGTGGAGATTGATCGATCAAGAAAATGATAGGGAAATGGCGTGGCATTAATAAATCGGATCTCCCTTCGCAAACTAAATGACATGATTGAGCGCGCCAAGTCGCATGGATGAGGATGCGTCTACTTCTCGCCCTCTTTTTTATCAGCGCTGGCATGGCTTCAGGTGCGTTGAGGGATCAGGAAATCACGTTGGAGCCGGGATGGAATGCGGTGTGGTTGGAGGTTGAACCGCAAAAGGCGGATGGCACGCCGCAGAGTCCGGCTGAGGTTTTCCAGGGTGTTCCAGAAGTGGCCATTGTTGCCCGATACCTTCCGGCCAACGCGCGATTTGAGTTCATCGAAGACGTGTCGGTCGACTCGCTGGGAAATGATTTCTGGCTGAAATGGCGTCGCGATACCCAAGTCGGAGGCAATACCCTAGGCGGCATGGAGGGCAACACCGCGTATCTGATTTTCAATCGTTCGGAGGCAGCGGTGGAAATGACGCTCAACGGGGCGGTATCGTTTCATCGTTATGACTGGCAGCCGAACAGCTTTAATTTTGTTGGCGTCTCCGTTGGCACCCTTGCTCCGACATTCAGCGAGTATTTTTCTCCGTCAGGCACGCATCCGCTCAATCAAATTTACAAACTCGCGGCGGGGAAATGGGTGGCGGTCGCAGCGGGTGAGCGGATGCGCAAGAACACGGCCTACTGGACTTACTGCGGTGGAAGTTCTTCTTATCAAGGTCCGGTGCCGGTGCTGTTGCCGGATCTGACGGAGGGCGTTTTGGATCTGGGGGAGACGGTGAAGTTCACCAATGTCACGGCTGGCAACCTGGCACCGTCCGCCTCTGGATTGACGTTGCTTCGTTTAGTAAATGATGGCATCGTGGTGCGGGATGCGACCGGCGGCAGTGGCATTGTCGACTTCGACATCACCACGGACGGCACGGGTGCCGGGACGCTGGCTTCGCGCAGTTCGGCGACGGTGCGTTTGGAGATTGAGCGTGGATGGACCACGGCTCCACCGATGCGCGAGAATTTGTATCTGGTTCAGGCAAGTATCGCGGGAGGCAGCAGTTATCAGCAGTATCTGCCGCTTCGTGCGCGCAGCGATCTCGCCATGGTGGCTGCGGCGGGAGCGCCGTTGCCGGGTCTGTGGGTGGGGGATGTGGTGATGACGCATGCGACAAGCCTGGTGGCAGGAAAAGCCGGCAGCGGTCCGAGGTTGGAGTCGGTGCGGCGTCCGATGCGGTATCGGGTTATACTGCATGGCGATGCGGGCGGGCAGACCCGGTTGTTGGAGCATGCGACCTTGATGAAAAAGCAGCAGGCATCCGACCAGTTGCCGGATGAGTTTGTGGTGGTGGTGGACGACACCAAGATTCCCGATTTTATCGGCATCGAACAGCGTGGTGGAAAGCTGGTGGGCAAGCGTTTTGACACGGCGGGTTATGACCTTCCAAGAAGCGTGCTGCCGACGGTGCAGGACGAGGCCAATCCGAACTTCGCACCGGCCACGTTGAGCACGGAGTATCTGCTCAGTCTGCCGCTCAACGGGGCTCTTGCTCCGGGTGGCGTGATCACCACCCAGCCCAACTCGCTGGTGCTGGATGCCTGGCATCGCACGCATCCTTACCGGCATGTCTTCAACCCGGAACATGCCAAAGGATTTCGTATCATCCGCGAGATGCGTTTTGAGATGGATGCGGCGGGAAGTCCTGAAGCCGACCGCACTCCCGGGTTCGGTGCCAGCGCGTTGAGCGGCGTGTTCGAGGAGAGCGTTTATGGCTTGACCAAACCCGGCGACGTCCACCGCAGCCGTGGGCGCTTCGTCATCCAGCGCGTGTCGGAGGTAAGCAGCCTGCAATGAAACTTTTCCGTTCCCCTATTCTGATGAAGACTCCGTTGCGCCTTTTTCCTGCCTTCCTTTTACTGGCTTTTCTCGCCTTTCTGGGGTGGGTGCCAACCGATGCGACGGGGCAGATCCCGACGGTCGAAAGCACTTTTCGGGTTTTCCAGACGAAGGTGAACGAAAACGTCGGCATCATGTGGCCGGCGTCGAGCGGTCCATTCTTCAAATCCGATGACGGTCAATCTTACTCCATGGGTTTCTGGTTCAGGCGCACTGGCGACAATGGATCCGGCACGGAATCGACCATCGTCAGCGTCGGCAGAAGCTACATCATCGGGAACCTGACCTTTACGCGAAACTATGCGCTTAATATTCAAAACGGGATTACAGGCGGGCAGGCCCAGCTAAAGCTCACGGCATCACGGAGAAACACCGGCGACCCGACTGCGATCAGACAGGAGTTTTCCGCGAACATCAACAGTTCCATCGACAGCTGGCATTACGTGTTCCTGACTCACAATCAGAGCACTGGGGCCTTTAATTTGTGGGTGGATGGCAACCTTCGGATGAATGTCGGCCTTTTCGGAGGTGTCGATGGTCTCCCTGGCATCCCGAGCGATGCTCCAGTCTTTGTGATGCTGGGTGGGTTTGAATCTTCTGCGACGGCCAGCACCAACAATCTGGTGGCCAACTTCAACGGCGAGTTTCATACCTTCACCCTGTGGAAGGGCATCAACCAGATCGTGACCAACTTCAACAATGACAACGTCCGCAGGCAAGGGGCGCAGGCGTTGTTGAATGTCCTGGAAAATCGCAGTGAGGATGACAACATCACGCTGATCAACGCGTTGGATCATTACATCAGCTTTGATGGTGATCTGCGTTCCGACTATCCCGTCCCTCCCAACGAAAACTACTTTCTCTGGCAGAGTCGCATCGGCAATTTCCTTGCGGACCGGCCACCGGAATTTCCATTGCGGAAGCAGCTTTTCGAAGGGTCTCCTGTCGGGTTGGAAATTTTGGTTCAGCCGCTGGAGGCACTTCCCTTTGTGCGACCGCTCCTTCAGCCAAACATTGAAACCGTGGAGGTTCCCAAGGGAAAACGCGTCTCGTTCAAATCGCCGGAATACATCTATGTCGATCGCCACGGCAACACGCTCATTCCCGCGAATGGAGCCGAAGTGCCATCGCCTGATGTGATCCAGAATCATGCGGTGACCCGATGGAAAACGTTGGGCTACACAGTCGCCGGCACCAGCATTTCAGGCACTGAACGCGCGGTCGAACTGGTGGCGACTGAGGCCATCAAATTCGAATGGCAGTTTCAAAAAGAGGTGGCGCTCGTCATTGATTCTGCGGTGCCGACCGCGCTGCGCTCGCCGGCATCGGGCAATCCCAATCCACCGGTGAACAAACACTGGTTTGCCGAGGGCAGCGGTCCGGCTGAATCTCCCCGCATTGAGGGATCGGTTTTTGAGCCCGACAGTGCCAACGATGTTCGTTATCGGATTCGAGGTTATGAGTTGCAGGGTCCGGCGTCGCGACCTTTGGGAACCATCACTCCAGCGACGGATCGATATCTGAAAATGCCGGCAGGCAGCACCTTTAGCGGTAGCGGCAACGCATTGGCCTCAGCAACCGGGATCAGTGCTTCATTCTGGCTGCGAGCGCCGACCCTGAAATCCTTTGCCATTGGCATGGCCGGTTTTTTTAACATGAACGGCGCTGCCAACGGAGGTTTGACGATCAACATCGGCGGAGTCACCCTGTTCGAAACCTCGACGGATGAGGAGTCCCAGATTCTGTCCCGCTCAGATGCCTGGCAGCATTGGGCGGTGACTTACGATTCCGATAGCCAGCAGGGCGTGCTTTACCTAAATGGCGTGCCCATCAGGGTCGCCACGGTAGCCGGAGAGGTCAGCGCCAACTCGGTGTCCTTCAATGCACTTGGAGGTGCCACTGACCTTGATGGGTTGCGAATTTGGAGTCGGCCCCTCGAAGCAAGAGAGATTCAGGAGTCGATGGATAGTCCCACGCTCTCGCCAGCTTTGCTCAATGGCAACCGGATCAATCTGGCCTTTGATGACCCGCCGGGTCACAATGTAGCGAATGCCGCGAACGACTTTGGCCTTTCCTATTTTATCCCCGGAGGCCGGATGTTACTCTACTTCTACCCCGGTTCCGACCAGACCGTGGCAGCGACGGCCCAGCAAGTTTTCCGCGATGAAGCCAATCCTGTAACCGACCGTTTCTTCATTCCTTTGCAGATCGCCAACGATCAGCAGGTGCCGGCATTTGTGTTGAGCCAGCCTGCTGCGATCCGGTGGCACTGGCAAAAGGAATACCGCATCGAGAACCTTACGGTGAATGGACTTTTTGACCCGGCGTTGAGCACTTCAAGCGGCAAGAGCGGCATCTTGAACCGCGCAGGCATCCTATGGGTCAGGGAGGGGGACAGTCTTACCGTGTCGGCCTCGAAGGACACGGCTGGAAACTCCTCCGTGAATGGTTTTGTGGGTCTGCCGTCCGGTCTTTTTGAGAACGTCACCTTTGTCGGAACCAACCTGAGCGTCGCCGCATCGCCGCTGGGACTGACCTCGAACAGCATCGGAGATTTCTACACCATCAGCTCCACCAACGTCAGTCGACCGGGGAGAATCATTTGGAACTATGGCAGCACCATTTATGTGGTGGAGCTGGCGCTTGGCGGATCCGTCAACCCCACCAACATGCCGGTGCTGTCCCCTGGCGGAAATCTTAGCACTCGGGGTCTTTCCACGACCGCAGAGGTTCCCTACACCATCACCCAACTGGTGGGTGACAACCCCACGGATGCCACGGTGTCGAACGTGGCGCGTTGGGATGCGGTGGCGCGCCTGTTGTATCCGGTGCGACCCGGTCAGTTTTTGATGAGCTGGAAAGCGGCGGATGGTGGCAGCGACATCAATGTGCGTGTGATCGCCGGATTCCCTGGTGATACCTACACCTACGACAACGGAACAACACGGACGTTTCCGTCGGTCTCCACGGGTTTTCCGGGCTGGCCGGTTGCCCATTATGAAGTGCTCTACAATGATGATGATGAAGTTGACGTCATTGCGGATCGCTTGACGCCTCCCATTGCGTTGGATGCCGATGATCGGGACCGATGGTTTTTTGATGGCGAGAAGGGTCTGGCATATAGTGAAAGGATCACCCGCGACGACGAGACCAATGCGGCGGAAAATCGCGTCCTGAGTTCCACCAAGGTTGACGAGAACAAGCAGCTGCAAATTTCCGAAAAATGCCGCAATGTTCTCGTTTTCAGTGTTCGCCTTGACCCTGAAGAAGTGGCAACGGGAGACTCGTTGCGCGAGATCATGATGGTGCGGGTGGTGGAGTCCTATCCGATCGACGAAAGGAAAATTAGTCATGATAATGTGAGTATAGGCGATGGGGGGATGGGCCGTTTTGATGGGGGAACCTCATTCCGAGTTAACAACGCACCTTCGCTAACGGGTGGTCCGGTCACGGTTGATCTTTGGGCCAAACGGGAACCGAGCGAGGGTCATGGGGAACAGGTGCTTTTTACCACCGGCAACTCCCAAGTCCTGGGAGGATTTAAGATTGGATTTCGTAGTGCGGCGAGTGGCGGGGCATTCTTTTTCCGGAGTCAAAACACGGTTCGCGAACTGTTTCTGGGATTCACCGACACGCGCTGGCATCATTGGGCGGTGAGCACGGGAAGCGGATCGGTGCGCATTTATCGTGATGGGGTGGAAGTGATGACGTTCAGCCTTCCCGCCTTCAATGGAACGAGCACCTGGACTGTGGGAGCCGATGAGTCGGGAGCCTCGCGGTTTGAAGGGTTGATCGACCAGGTGCGTGTATGGGACACCGTCGTCGAAAGGCAGGAAATGTTTGCCGCCATGACGGTGGAATCACCCGTTGTCATCAGGAACAACCAGTTCGTGGGGCCGAGGGTCAATTTCACCTTCAACACATCCGACTTTAGGGAAAACGAGGAGACCTCAGAAATCACGGTCCTCCATTCTGGCGCGAGCTCGACCACCACTGGAAGCGTTGTCGGCACTGCTGCGGCAGATCCTGTGCCGCTCTTTCTCACTGCTGGTGAGGATTCCCATCCGGAGGTGGCCACCCGCATCACCAGCCGCCTTGATCTGGCAGGGCTGCGCACCGGATTTATCACGCGCCCGGTCTCCAACTATCATGCGGGTCTCTATGATCGCGGCGCAGCGGCGGGTGAGTGGGGGCCGATCTATCCGGTCAATGCCGCCACTACTTCATCGTTTGTGCCCGGCACTTCTTCGCCAGACACCGTTTGGTATCGCAATTCCTCGCATAGGAACTCGGTTGTCGATCCCAACGTTGCATGGCCCTACATTGCCGTGAGTTACAACACAGTCCGTTTTCCGCAAACGGGACCACTTAGAAATCAACGCCTCTACATCGCCAGTCGACTGGGCAGTGAGGGGGTGGATTTCACCGGTGCCGGGCAGCAGATTTTCGAGGCGAACCGTTTCAGCGGTCTGGCCATTTATCAGCAATCGGATCCGGAGGCCGCAGGCTACAATCCGAATGAAGAACACGCCTTGGTGGCACCTTCCGTGAGGCACTTGATCGGTGGTGCGCCAGCCACCAACAATCCGCCGCAAGCCGTGTTCGCGTTGCGCAATGATCTCAACCTCACCGACGCCCGCGGAGATTACACTTCGGAGCCTTGGGTGCTGGCCCAGTATGTCGACACCGAAACCGGCGAGGCAAAAATGTCTGCCTGGAAGGTGGAGAAGACCCGCAATGCCACGGTGGATTTCGGCGTGAACATCGAACGTCGCGGTTCTCTCTATCCGAAGCTTGGTTACGACAAAACGGACTTCGTCAATTTCCTCAAACCGCTCGTCACCCAGCCTGCTAATCCGATTTATGATTTTCACTATCCCACTTTTGCAGGCGATCCATTGGCTTTCCCCTATCCGCTGAATGTCGTGATCGGAGCCAGCGTGCCCGCTGAGACTTCCGTAACTCCATGGGACTTGCGACGGGTTTTCTGGAAGGATCACAAGGGCAATCCTTGGGTCGTTTCGGGTCGCGAACCTTCCGTGGCAGCGGCTCCGGTGTATGAAGCGCGATTCGATGGTCGGTTTTGGTATCCATTACAACCGGGCTTCTGGTTCGATCTCGACAACGACGGCAGCAACGACAGACCGGTTGGATTCAGCATTCCGTGGCTTCCAGAAAACGGGGTGCTGTATCCCGAACACGCCGGTTCCGACGTTCCTCCAGTTCCTCAGGCGGTTCGTTACGAGGCGTTCTGGAAGGACGATTATCCGGTCATCAAAACTGGTGAAACGCTGACCTATGCCGGGGGTGAATACAAAAAGGATCATCCCAAAGCCAACGGCCTTCCCGCCGTGGTGGGCTGGGCGGCGGGGCAGGTGGTGTTCGACACCGCCAATCCGCCGATGTTACCCATTGCGAAAGTTCCCGGTGCCACCGGCGACATCACCAAGAACCTCAGCTCAGCACGCATCATCCGACCGCTCGACCATCGGTCGGTGGCGATCGATGCGGACAATGATCTCCCCAAGGGATTAAATCCGGCCAACAACAACGTCCTAGTGCGCGGCACGCAGTGGTTCTTCACCGGTCTCTCGGCCTCGCTGCAAAAGCGGGTGGTGTATGACACGATCCAGCGCCGACTCACGGTGCGGGGACTGCTCAACGATTTGGATATCAGCGATCCCGCGCTCACCACCACGCCCATTTCGCTCTATGTTCTCGATCCCAATATTTTGAGCGAGAAGGATCGCGATGCCTTGAAGCAACTCGATGATGATGCCGGCACGCCGACGGCAGGATGGGACGCGAAAATCGATGCGTTGTATCAACTGACCCGTAACCCGGAGGCGCTTGATCTGGTGGGTTCTGGCAACGATCCAGACATCTCCAGCGGTCTCTACTACGCCGGGCTCATGCCGAGGATCGAACGCGATGCCAACGGAAATTTCATTTTCGACACCAACGTTCAAACCGGCATCCGCACCCTGCGCAGAAATCAGCAAAGCGCCGAACCTTTGATGTCGCTCGGTGCAGGCAGTGCGCTGGTGGTTTCGCCCCGCATGCTTGATTTCACGGCGGCCGATTTCCAGCGTCCGATCTATGTCACGCTGGCGGAAAACAACCATCCCGATTTGGGGGCGGCTCCCGTCAGCCTGCATGTGGTGCGAATCTCTCCACAACGTTTCCGGGGTGGACTTAAAGAAGTGCTGCCTGCCAATGCATTTGATGAAAAAATCACCTTCCGACACACGGCCGATTTTGGTGGGGCGGTGGAGGATGTGCATTTTGAATGGTATGCCCTCGAAGTGGATGGGGAGATCCCGCAGTCGACTCCGAGCGAAAATGCCGTGCTATGGAGGGCCCCGCTTTCTCAAGGGGGGAATGCGGTGACCACCCCGAGCCTCGACATGATCGGCCTGCCGGAGAGATTGTTGGCGGACCATTGGTTGTATGCTCGTTATCGCAAGGCCGGCGAGGGTGACTTCAAGCCTGAACCTGTGGCACTGCAAGGAGAGGAATCCACCGAAGCATTTTGGATCAAACCATCCATCGCAGAAGCTACTCCCTTCCAATGGGCGGGGGCGAACAACTCACCGCAGATTCAAGCCAACGGGTCGTTGCGCTATGTGCCTGCGCTGGCGACCGGATGGGTCAAGAGGGTGCTTGATCGTATCAATCCTTACGAGTCGCGCATCACTGATTTTTACAACAACACCAGTCCCGCGACTTACACCAGCATGATCCAGCAGGCGGGTGCGCGTCCGCTGGGTCCGGTAGCGTTGAACTCAGATAAAAATGTGGTGGAAAACGTCGGATTGATCGCACTTTACCAGACGGTATTGGATCGCGCATTCAACCTCGCCTCGGCCACCTTGACTGACACCAACGGCGTGCAACAGGCCATGTTGCTTGCTGCCACGCGCATCAGCGATTTTTACATGTTGTTGGGCAATGAGGCATATAGCGATGCGCTTGATCCAACCATCGGGTTGGGAACTGCCAGTATCGAATACGGCAAGTTTGCCCCAACCGTGTGGTCGTTTCAAAATCAGGAGGCCAATCTGCTGCAGGAAGAACTCGCCCTGTTGCGGGGCTCCGATTTTGCCAAGGCGTGGCCGGTGGACAACCGACTGTTCTGGAACTTTGTGAAGGGCGAGGGCGAGGCGGCTTACGTCAACAACTACCTGATCAGTGACAGCAACCATGACGGATTCATCAACGAGTTTGATGCCGCAGAGCTTTTTCCACAGGGACATGGGGACGCGTGGGGTCATTACACCAGTTCCCTGCGCGTTCACTATCGATTGTTGCAATCCACCTTTTTCCGCTGGTTGTCGCGCTCGGAGTTTTACAACCTAGCCGACAACGTGTTGGAGGTGGACTATCTCGATGAACAGAAATTCGCCGAGAAAGCCGCCGCCCGCGCCCGGGCCGGCACGGCCATTGTGCGCAACACTTATCGGGCGGCCTATACCGCCAATCCCGACGGTCAGTGGCAGGGTTACACCGACGTGGATTCCGCCCGCGCCTGGGGGGTTGCTGAATGGGGCAAGCGGGCGGGGCAGGGCGCTTATTTTGATTGGTTGACGGCCAATTCATTATTGCCTGCCGAGGCACCGGATCGCAGCAATGGACAGCCTGCCGAGAACCTTGAGAAACTGGATCGCAGCACCATCACGGCGGTGTCGGAAGTGGCCACCAGCTTTCAGGAAATTCAAACGGTGCTTGACGATGCGGCGTTGGGCGTGACTCCGGTGGGTGTGGGCGAAGATGCGGTGCCGTTTGATATTGACCCGACGTTTTTGGAGGTGGGTTCCGGCGTGCAGGGCGACACCCATTTTGAACAAATTTATCAACGCGCCATCGGCGCTTTGCAGAACGCGATCACGGCCTTCAACCATGCCAATGAAGCGGATCAACGACTGCGTCAGGTGGCGATCAACACCCAGCAACTGTCGGAACAGGCGGTGGACCAGGACATCGCTTATCGCAATGGTCTCAAGAAACTTCTGGGTTCGCCGTATTCGGGCACCATCGGCGCGGGCAAACTCTATCCAGAAGGTTACACCGGACCAGATTTGTTTCTCTTTCCTTATGTGGACCGGATCAATGCGTTTGAGTATCTGCCACCAGAGAGTGGGGCGTATCAGGATATCTTGATTCGTAAAAATCCGCAAGCGACAGGAAAGGACACCGACCCTCCTAATGTGGTAACAGAGGTGCCTGAAGGTTTCATTGAACTCTACAGCATTCCCGAGGCTTCGTATTCGCTGGCGGATTTTTTTAGGACTTATCTTCCTCGAACCTTTACCGATTTCTCTCCTGATGGAAGCAACCCGACCTTGGGGACGACATTTGCTTTGGGGCAAGATTACAATGCACTGTTTGCCAACTACCCGCTGCCTCTTTATGCCAACAGCACCTATGGTCTGCAGGCTCCTCCTGAGTGGGGGACGCGGTCGGTGACGGGTGAGATGCAATCATCCATCAATTCGCTGACGGGTGCTCAACTCGATGTATTGAAGGCGGTTGACGATTATCAAGCTTACCTACGGGAGTTGACCACAGACCTTGATGTGATGTTTCAGAAGCAAGAAATCATGCTTGAGCAAACCGATGCAGGCAATGCCTTGCTGGCGGCGCAGAAGGCGGTCAATGCGGCATTCATCGTGGCAGATGTTGCCAAGGCTGCAGTTGATACGGCCCAAAACACGGTGGAGGGGATTACGACGGCTGCGCTGGAGGCATTTCCCAAAGTGGTCGGGGTTGCCAATGACCTTACCTTCGCTGGGAGAGCGGGAACCATTATTGCAAAAACGGCTTCGGTGGAAGCTTTTGATGGAGCGGAAAAAGGAATCGAAATCGCGAAATCGGTGGCCGCATTCGCCTTTGAGGTGGTTGAGGGTAACTTCGAGATCTATGACGATGTGCTGTCCCGCCGTCAGGATCTTATTGCCAGCACCCAGGCATTGCAGCAGAAGGTCAACAATGAATCCACCCTGCGCTTTGCCATTGGTGCGGCTTTGAACAATCTTGTTGAGAAGGAACAGGAATTCAGCCGTCTCGTGGATGAATCTGCCGCGCTTCTTGAAGAAAGGATGACGGCCAACCAGCGCATCGCCGCCAACGTGCAGCGGGAACGATACAACGACATGACGCTTCGTGTGGCGCACAACGATGCTTTGCAGAAGTATCGCGATGCCTATGAGCTTGCCGCACGCTATGCCTATCTGGCGACCAAGGCTTTCGCTTATGAAACCAATCTGGCGGACAATCATCCGTCCAATCCCACCAGTCTTCTTACTGAGATAGTTGCGGCGCGCCTGCCCGGTCATATGGAAGGGAACGAGCCAACGATCAACGGCGGTGGACTCGCCTCGATTCTTGCCAAACTTTGGGCGAACTTCGGCAACCTGCGCGGTCAGCTCGGCATCAATCAGCCGCAGTTTGAGACCGGAAAGTTTTCGCTGCGGCATGAGCTGTTCCGCGTGAAAAAACCGGGCCTGGAGGATGGAAGTCTGCCTGCGATGGAGAGCGACCAACGCTGGCGTCAGGTGCTCAATGACTATATGGTGCCCAACCTTTGGAACATCCCGGAATTCAGAACCTTCTGTGTCCCGCCTTGGGCGGAATCGGAAGGGGCTCAACCGGGGTTGGTCATTCCGTTTGAATCGCATATTTTTGAAGGCAAAAACTTCTTTGGATGGCCGCTGGCGGCGCGTGACCAAAGTTATGATTCGACCCATTTCTCCACGAAAATCATCGGGGCGGGCATCTGGATGGAAGGTTATGACGGCACCAATCTGGCGGTGGCACCAAGAGTCTGGCTGGTGCCTGCAGGAGATGATGTGATGCGCATTCCGCGCAGCCCAACGCTGCAGAGCCGACGCTGGTCGGTGGTGGATCAGGCCATCCCGGTGCCTTATGTCATCAACCAGTCGAATCTGGTCGATCCACGTTACATTTCGGGGATCTCAAGCCTTACGGAACCAATGGGCGCGATTCGCCGCTACTCACGAATGCGGGCTTATCACGATGATGGCGGGGATGCTTTTGCGGAGGACGAGGTGGTGCCGGACATTCGACTGGTGGGGCGCTCGGTTTGGAACACCAAATGGGTGCTCATCATTCCAGGCAGCACGCTGAGTGCGGATGGGATGACAGGTCTGAGAAAACTGATCGGCAACAACGAGGCACCTGGCATTCGCGACATCCGCCTGATCTTCCACACCTATTCCGCTTCCGGTAATTGAATATGAACCGCTTCACTTACCTCGTTTCGTTCCTTGTTTTCGTGCTGACCACCGCCCGGGTTGCGGCGCAGGGTTTTACGGAACCTTCGCTGTTGCTCTACGGGCGTGTGTTGCAATCGGCGGGCGGTGCACCGCATTTGCTGACGCAGGGGGACATGACGCTGGTGCTGCGCAACGTGGCCAATCCGGCCAACCAGATCACGCTGGAGGTGCCGTTGCAGCCGGTGGGTTCGAGCATGCCTCGCGCTTACTCCTATGCAGTTTCGGTGCCCATGAAACTGGGGGTGGAGTCTTATGAACAGGATGCTTTCATTGAGGTAAAAGGTGTCGGTGCCCAGGTGGAGATTGTCTCGGTGAAAGTCAACGGTGTCCCGGCCTCGGTTGCCAGTCCTGAAGACCAGATCATCAGCGTCACCCAAGACCAGCGGGCCGATGAACGCCGGGTGAACATCTTTGCTTCAGGAACGGTGCTGGACTCAGATGGCGATGGCATCCCGGACTGGTGGGAGCAGCTCCATGGACTTAATGAAAATGACAAAACCGATGCGACGGGCGACCTGGATGATGATCTGATCAACAACCTCAATGAATTTTTGCTGGGCACCAATCCCAACAGCGCCAACAACAGTCCGCTGTTGCTCACGCAATCGGTATCTGTCACGCAAGAAGGCATTGCCGGGATGGCCCTGCGAATCGTGGATGGTAACAGCAGTCCCGCATCCATCCAATTGACCCTGCGGGAACTTTCGCCTGAGTTTGAGCTACAAAAAGATGGCGTCCCCGTGGCATTGAATGGGATTTTTTCGGCGGCGGATTTGGATGCCGGGAGGTTGACGTTGCATCATCTGGCCGCCGCATCCAATGGGGTGATGAGGCTGGAGATTTCTGATGGCAATCACGCTGCGGTCGTGGCGGAGTTGCAGATCGATGTCTTCCAGCCCAGCACCCTGTCAGCGGTGCAGGCGAATCTGTGGTTGGATGCCAATGAGTTGCCGTTGAGTGCTGATCAAAAAATTGCCAGCTGGACTGACCGCTCGGGCAAGCTGGGAAGCAACCAGTTGCCCCGGTCCTTTGTGCAAGGTGATGCGGCGAAGCAGCCTACATTGAAATTGGTTGAGGGACTTCCTGCGGTGGGGTTTGACGGGGTGGATGATCATCTTCTTGGACATGATGCGTCGATGTCGGTGGCCACCCGCGCGGTGTTTGTTTACCAGTCGACGCGTTCACAAGGTCTGGCGGCGCAGACGTCGATGCAGTCGAACAACCTGAATGTGACGTTCAAGGCGTTTGATGGTCCGGTGGGTTATCCGGGTGCGGCGGCGTTTTCGGTGGGGGCGATGGAGGTGCAGGGATTTCGGACACCAGGATTGGCTGCGACCTTGTTTGCGTGGCGGCTGACCGATGATCAAGGCTACGCGATTTCGCAGCGATTGTTTGATGGCAGTGGGTCGACGATTTCCTCCATTAGGCCGACGGTTTTGCCGGCGATGGGTGCGCGGGTGAGGTTGAATCCGCAGATGCCTTCCCAGCGCTTGATTGAAGCGCCGTTTCTTGGAGAGGTCCATGAGGTGCTGATGTATGATCGGGTGTTGACGCCGGAGTTCGCGCGGCGGGTGGAGCATTATCTACTTTCGCGCTGGGAGGGGGCGGTGATCTGGGATCATTCAGAATCACTGGTTGCAATGACCTTGAAGGGTGGTGCGTTGGCGGATGTGCTGGTGGGAGGTTTTGGAGATGACCTCATTCACGGCGGTGACGGAGCGGACATCATCTCCGGCGGATCGGGCAACAACCTGCTGACGGGCGGTCCAGGGGCGGATATTTTCCGCTATCGGGAGCAGGATGATGGAGACGACATCATCACGGATTTTGAGGTGAATGAAGATCGCCTGGATCTGACCGGAAGGTTTCTGGGGAAGAAGGGAAACGCGGAGCAGTTCGTGTCGTTAGAACCGCAGGTGGAGATTGAGGGCACGGACGTGGTGTTGAAGACGCTGGTGAAATTGGACTATGACGGAGACGGCGGCGTGCCGGACCAGGTCATCACGTTGGTGGGCATTGCGTTGGGGAGCGGGGACTTGGGGAGATTGATTGGGGAGGATGTCATCATTGCTGGAGACCTGGTGCTTCCAGAAGTCGTGTCGCTCGCATCGTTGTCGCTTGAGTTGAAGGAGCTGCCGGGTCGCAGTGTTGAGGCGATTGTCAGACGCACGGGAGATTTGGGACATCAGGAGGAGGTGCCCCTGAGTTTTGCTGGCACGGCGGGATATTTGCGGGATTTCACGCTGCAGGGCGTTCTCGGGACGGAGGGACGGCCAACGGCGAGATTTGAACGCGGCTCTGACACAGCGTCGTTTTTCATTCTGCCCGCACTGGATGCCTTGAATGAGGGAGTGGAGAGCATTCAAATGGCGGTGGTTCCACGGTTCAGGCATTATCAAGTGGCGAGCCCTGCGGCACCTCCGATCACGCTGGTTGAATCGACGCAGGTCACCTTGAGTGCGAGCAATCTGTTGCTGGCTCGCGAAGGGGCTTCAACCAGCGTGGTGACGGTCAGTCGGGTCGGAAGTCTGGATCAGTCGCTGCTGGTGCCGATCATGTTTTCGGGGGAAGCGGTGGCCGGGGTGGACTTCCAGGCGTTGCCGACGCAGGTGCAGATTCCTGCTGGAGCCGCCAATATGAGTTTCATCGTTTCGGCATTGCCATCGGGCAACATCGGAGTGCGGCGACTCGATATCAGCGTTGGCCATGGCTCGAATGATTTTGTCAGTGTGGCTCCCTGGTCGGTGTCGCTGTTGATCGTGCCGGGAGACGATGCTGACGCCAGCGGGTTTGCCAGCTGGCGGGCGCAGACTGATCCTTTTGCTGCGGCGGGTGGCAGTCCTTTGTCAGTTTATGGACTGGCGGATCGGAATGATGACGATGTCAGCAATTTCTCCGAGTATCTGGGCGGGTTGAAGAATCTGGCTTTTGACAAAACGACAACGCACAACCGCTTTGAAGTGGAAGTGGGCACGGACCGGCCGGATGTCGCCGTGCGGATTGAGCGTTCCACCGACCTGGTCAACTGGTCGCTGCTTCCCGACGCGAGACGCACCGGCATTCACTTTGAAACGGTGCGCGGATTTGTTCAGTCGTTTCAAAATCTGGCCGCCAATCCGTCGCCGACCCGAGAGTTTTACCGGGCGGTGGCCAAGTATGTTGATCCGCTGACGGGGCTTTCGCCGACGCTTGGGCTTTTTGGTTCGACGCCGTTGCCAATGGCCTCCTACGGGCAGTCAAGATGGATTCCCGCCGGAGAGGGAGATGGCGGGCTGCGCACCTCTGGACTTGCTCCAGGCCAGCGCACGGTGCTGACAACCTCCGTCAACGGGCCGGTGACTTTTGGGTTTGAATGGCGGGTCAGTGGTTCGGGCGGTGACCGGCTTCGGTTGTTGGTTGACGAAAGGGAGGTTCTGACGTTGTCGCCTGGAACGGACTGGCAGCCGGCCAGTGTGGTGTTGGGCGGTGGTGAGCACCGGATCTCATGGATTTATACGAAGGCATCAGGAAGCCCATCTGATGGCAGTTCGGCTGGAGTGCGGCAAATTTCAACCAGCGCTGGCCCATGAAAAAACATTCCCGCGTTTTCATTTTTTTGGTTTTGAGCGGGCTGCTGATGAGCTGTGGGGATGATGCGCCCGATGCGGGCCATGTGGCGGAGGTTGGAGGGCAGCCCATCAGCAAAGCAGAGTTGGAGTGGGAGATGCATCATGTCAGTCCCGGATCGGATCGCAGAGAAAGGGCGCTGAAACAATTGCTGGAGAGGAAGCAGATGGTCGCCAAGGCAAGGGAACGTGGACTTGATGGTGATCCGAAGACGCGGCGTTCACTTGATGGAGTATTGATCCGGCAACTTCAGACGGAGGATCTGCAGCCGAAACTCGATGCGGTGGCGGCGACCGCAGAGCAGATCCAACAGCGTTATGAAACGGCGACGGACCAATGGCAGCAGCCGGAATCGGTGATTCTCGCGGTATTGTTCTTGCCGTCATCACCTGAGGATACGGTCCGGCGGAAAGGCAATCGGCAGTTGCTTGAACAAGCGAAGGAGGAGGCCGGAAAACTGCCGGTCGCCACAGGATTTGGGCGGTTGGCGGTGACGCATTCGCAGCATCAGGAAACGCGTTATCAAGGTGGCATTCTGCCTCCATTCAGTCCGCTGGATCAGGTGGAAGGATGGAGAAAGGAAGTTCTGCAATCGAGCACCGGTTTGGAAGTTGGAGCGTTCACTTCGGTGGTTGAAACGAAGGAAGGGCACTATCTGGCCAGGGTCGTTGAGCGTGCGGAATCGCGACGGAAAAGTTTTGAGGAGGTGCGCCATGAGATCAAGCGCCAGTTGATGGAGGAGGGGCAGCAGGCGGTTCGGGATCAGTATGCGAAGCGGTTGAATGAGGCGTTTCCTTGGGTGGTCAATCAGCAGCAACTGGAGGCTGTCACTGAGCCAAATTCGGTTCCGCGAGAATCGCTGGCGGGTTTGCCTGATCCGGTGAAGTAGCCATTCGACGAGCAGCAGGTGAGGTGTGCCGCCTTTCCTTGGAGGGATGCATTTTGGGTGACAATACCCCGGGTTTCAGGCGTATCTAAACGTGTCCAAGCCCCATTGATTCGCACAAATTCGACCCATCTGTGAAACTGCTTCATTTAACTCCTGGCACCGGCTCGTTTCATTGCGGCAGTTGTTTGCGTGACAATGCGTTGATCAAGGCGCTGAGGGCGCGGGGGCATGAGGCTTTGATGTCGCCTTTGTATTTGCCCATGGTGACGGATGCGGAGGAGGCGGGCGAGGGGCAGCCGGTGCGGGTGGGCGGGATATCGCTTTATTTGCAGCAGAAGATGCCGCGCCTGGCAGGCATGTTGCCGGACGGGGCGAAACGGTGGCTGGATGATGAAAAGCGGTTGCGCTGGGCTTCGAAATTCATGGGAATGACGAGTCCGCATGACTTGGGGGAGATGACGGTGGGGAGTTTGCTGGGGGAGAAGGGGAAGCAGTGGCCGGAGTGGTCGGCATTGGTGGATTGGATGGAAAAGGAGGCGCGGCCGGAGGTGGTGTCGTTGTCGAATTCGTTGTTGATCGGGCTGGCTCCGGCGATCAGGAAACGGCTGGGCGTGCCTGTGGTGGTGTCGTTGCAGGGGGAGGATGCTTTTTTGGATACGCTGCCGGAACCGTGGAAAACGCAGGCCTGGGAGTTGATGCGGGAGAATGCGAAGTCGGTGACCAAGTTCATCGCGCCGAGCCGCTTTTATGCGGAGGAGATGATGCGCCGGTTGGAGGTCGGGACGGACAAAATGGAGGTGGTGTTCAACGGATTAAATTTTGATGGGTATGCGGGATCACGAATGGAGCCGGAGGTGCCGACGATTGGGTATCTGGCGCGCATGATTCATGGCAAGGGTCTGACGACGCTGGTCGATGCGTTTATTGAACTGGCGGGTGAGATTGAGGTGCCGGGGGTGAAGCTGCGTGTGGCGGGGGCAGTGACGAAAGGGGATGAGGCTTATTTGGACGGATTGCGGGCGAAGTTGCGGAACAAAGGATTGTTGGATCGGGTGACGTTCGAGCCAAATTTGTCATTTGAAGACAAGGTGAAGTTTTTGCATGAAATCACCGTGTTCTCGGTGCCGGCCACTTATGGGGAGGCGTTTGGATTGTATGTGGCGGAGGCGCAGGCATGTGGGGTGCCGGTGGTGCAGCCATGTCACGGGGCGTTTCCAGAGATTTTGCAGATGACGCAGGGCGGGGTGCTGTGTGAGCCGGACGATGTGGAGTCGCTGAGGCGTGGTTTGGTGCAGGTGTTGACGGATGCTTCGTTGCGCAGGCGTTTGAGCGAGGCGGGGAGTGCCGGAGCGAGGTTGCATTTTTCCTCGGGTCGGATGGCGGAGATGTTTGAGAAGGTTTGGGCGTAGCGGGAGAAGTTTTTCTTGCCACTTGTGAAGCGGCAAGGTATCACGGGCGGCTATGCACAGACACGGCGCGCTCATTTTGCTTTGGTTGACGATGGTGACGTTGACGGGGGTGCAGGCACGGACGTTTACGGACGCCGGTGGCCGGACGATGGAGGCTGAGCTGATTTCAAAGCAGGGGGATCAGGTGACGATCCGGCGTGCTGACGGAGTTTCATTCACAGTGCCTGCGAACAAGTTTTCGGCAGAAGATCAGGCATTCATCCAGCAGTGGCAGCCAGCCGGTGCGCCAGCTCCTGTCTCTGCTGCCATGGTGCCGACCGGGCCCGGCGATCCAAGGGTGAAGGCGGGTGAGGTGGTGGCGTTGGAGTTCCCTGCGTTGCCGAAAGATCACAATGGCAATGTGGCGACGTGCAATGTGCGCATTCCTGACAACTATGATGCAAAGAAGCCGGTGCCGTTGCTGGTGTGGATGGGTGGAGGGAAGGGCAGCAATTCACCGAACGGAGGATTTCCCTTGGTGGACAAGGCGGAGTATGCCATCGCGGCTTTGCCATTTCCTTCATCGGTGGGAACGCCGAGGGATGCGATGAGAACGGATGAGATGGACGAGATCTGGAAGTATCATCAGGTGATGCTTGCGGAATTGGTGAAGTTGTTGCCAAATCTTGACCCCAAGGTGCGCATCGTCGGTGGATTTAGCAATGGGGCGCATACCATCGGTGTTTATATCTCGAAGGCCGAGAAGGAGTTTGTTGAGTTGTTCAATGCCTTTGTGATCATTGAGGGCGGCTCTCCTGAACCGACGGCGAAGAAACGTTTGCGGAACAAGTATGCGTATCTGGCTTGGGGCGATGATCTGAGCAAACAGGGCGGAAAAAGTTACATGCAATCCATGGTGGCTTGTGCAGAAAATGCGAGGCTGGAGGTTACGGAAAGCAACATGGAGGGTATTGGCCACGCATTTCCTGATGAAGAAAAAGCAGCGGTGAAGAAGTGGATCGAATCCGTCGTCGTTCCGGGTCTGGCGGCGGCGGGGGATTGATGGATGGATGTCTGCTTTGCGGAGGTCGTCAGTCTGCAGGAGATTCGCTGATGCGGACTTTCGAGACGGCGTAGTTGCCGGATTTTTCGTCGCGGGTGAGTTCCATGAGGCCGCGGTCGCGGGCGGCTTCGAGCAGGGTATTGAAGGTGCGGAAGCCGTGGAAACGTTCGTTGAAGCCGGGGTGGCGTCGTTTGAGGGCTTGTTTGATCATTGAACCCCACAGGGTGTCTTCACCGTTGCGCTCTTCGAGCATGGCGTCGGCAGTGTCGAGGATCAGTTGCAGGGCTTTTTCGGGATCGCCGCTGCCTTTGTTTTCATCCCGGGGCTCGGGTTTGGGTTCCTTGATGTCTTTGCCGGCGGCAGCGGCAGGGCGGGCATCATCGGTCTTGGGTTTCGCGGGTGGATTGCGACGAGGGGTGATGACGGTTTTGCGGGTGCGGACGAGATCGTCGTAGAAAATGAACTCGTCGCAGTTGTCGATGAAGAGGTCGGAGGTGGAGTTTTTGACGCCGACGCCGATGACGATTTTGTTGTTTTCGCGGAGTTTGCTGACGAGCGGGGAGAAGTCGGAGTCGCCGCTGACGATGACGAAGATGTCGATGTGTTCCTTGGTGTAACAGAGGTCGAGGGCGTCGACGACCATGCGGATGTCGGCGGAGTTTTTCCCGGAAAGCCGGACGTGGGGGATTTCGATGAGTTCGAAGGCAGCCTCGTGCATGCCTCTTTTGAAGTCGCGGTAACGGTCCCAGTCGCAATAGGCTTTTTTGACGACGATGTGACCTTTGAGGAGAAGGCGTTCGAGAACTTTGGTGATGTCGAATTTGTCGAACTTCGCTTCTTTGGCACCGATGGCGACGTTTTCGAAATCGCAGAAAACGGCCATGATGTGGGTGCGCTCTTTAGGTTCGGGCATGGGGGAATGTAGTGGGGGGAGGGGGTTGGGACAAGGGGGAGTTGCTGGCTAGTAGATGAAGCGGGAGCGGCTCACTTTTTCGGACGTGATTTGCCGCCGATGGGCAGGAGGCCGAAGAGGCAATACATGGGTGAGCGAAGGAAAGCGCCAGTGTCGCGGAAGGCGACGTTGCGGAGGATCGGGGTGATGGCGTCGATGGTGTCGGGATGGCGTCGGAGTTTTCGTTCGAGCCAGGCGAGGGCGCGGTTGCTGGCGTTGAATTCGACGGGAAGGCTCATCACGTTCATGAGCATGATGAGGGCCAGGAGAACGGCGCAAAGGCGCAGGGCGATGCCGGGAGGGAGGCGTTTAAGGGCGATGAAGAGGATGGCGATGAGGCCGATAATGGTGGGGAGGTAACGGGTCATGCGGATGCTGGTGAGGCGCCATTTGAGGGCGGAGGCGGAGTCGCCGACTTGGGTGGCGTGGGCGGCCTCGTGGAGGGTGGCGGCCCAGGAGCCGAGGTCGGTGCCGTTGAGGGTGGTTCGGTTGAGGAACAGGGTGCGGCGGGCGGGATCGAAGTAGTCGGAGATCATGGCGGTGTGTTCGCGGATCTGGACGTCGGAGGCACCGTTTTCGTCGAGAAATTCGCGGGCGGCTTCAGCGGCGGTTTGGGCGCCGGGGACAAGTTTGCGGGAGCCGAGCTTGAGGGCGGTATCATGTTTGCCGGCGGCGAATTTGGCGGCCACAAGGGTGATGACGAGGAGGATGACGAAGAGGCCGAGCATTGAAAGGATAAAGGATAAGGGATAAAGGCGAAAATCCGAGAGGGAATGCGGAAATTCGGAGCTGAGAGTGGATAGCGGACTGATAGAAGGCATCTTTCCTTCGAAAGATGGTGAATCCATTGAAGGCGTGGGCGACTCAAATGATGTCGCATGGGTTGTGCCCAGCGTCTAGCGCTAGCGTTTGCGGCGACGTGGCAGCAGGGTGGCGACGAGTCCGGCGAGGAGGAGCAGGGCGCGGCTTGGTTCGGGGGTGATGGCGACGATGCCGCTGGTCGTGAACTGGCTGACATCCCACTGAAAGCCGCTGGCGCTGATGTCGGGGAGGTCGAAATCGGTGTCATTGTCTTCAGCACCGGTGCGGAGGAGGGGACCGAGGTTGGTGGAAAAGGTGGAGCCAGCGCCGAAAGTGAAGAGCTGGTAGGTCTGCCCGGCAATAGGGACAAAGCCGTTCGGATCGACGATGATTTTAGCGCCGTTGGCCTGGGTGAAGATGCCGGTGACATTGAGTTGGTCGGAGTCGGCTGGGGTGCCGAGATCCAGATAGGTGGATGAGCCGCTGTTGAGGGTGAGTCCGGCGGCGAAGGCGAGGCTTTGGGTGAGGTCGCCACCGACCGTGCCGATGGAAAGGTTGGCACCGCTGGCGATGGTGGTGTTGCCAAGGATCTGGCCGTCGCCTTCGAGGGTTTGGCCGCTGGCGAGGGTGTAACCGCCGGTGACGCTGGCGACGTCGTAGATGGCGGATGTGGCGACGATGATGCGGGGGGAGACGAGGGAGCCGTTGGCACCAAGACGCAGGGTGCCAGCATTGATGAGGGTATTACCGAGGTAGGTGTTGGCGGTGGTGAGGGCGAGGACGCCATTGCCGGTTTTGGTGATGCCGCCTGCGGTGGTGGTGGTGCCATCACCGCTGTCGGTGAGCGTGTTGCTGACGATGGCAAGGTTGCTGGTGGTGGTGCCGCTGATGACGTTGAATTCACGCTGGCCGCCGTTGAGGTTGACTTGGGCGACGCCAAAGGTGTTGCCACCATTGAGGTTGAAGTTGATGTTGCCGGTGCCGGTGTAGTTGCCGTTGAGGACGAGTTCGCTGCCCTTGCCAGCGGGTCCGTTGGGAAGGTTGGCAGCACCTTTGTTGAGGGAGATGTTTTGGTTGTTGTTGAGGATGAGGCCACCCGTTCCGACAATGAAACGGTTGATTAGCGTTCCGCTGTTGCCGTTGAGGGCGATCGCATTGCCAGTGTAGGTGTTGGTGAATTCCGCCGTGTTGGCGCTCCAGACGCCGCCGCTGTTAAGGTTGATGGAACTGCCGCCGGTGACGCGAAGGGTGCCGGTGATGGTGAGCCTGCCGCCGTTGGTGTCATTGTTGTTGTTGACGCTTCCTGCGCTCTGATAGAGGTTGGCGATGGTTTCCGTCAGGTTGTCGAACTTAAGGGAGCCGCCGTTGAGGTTGATGGTGGAGGTGTCGGCGATTTGATTGGCGGCGTCCCAGTCGAGGACGCCCGTGGTGATGGTGATGTCTCCTGCGATGGCGTTGACGCCCGCATTTTTGGAGAGCTTGATGCTGCCGCCGTTGAGGGTGGTCATTCCGGTATAGTTATTGGCGGTGGTGGCGTTGCCGCTGAATTGGAGGGTGCCGTTGCCAGTTTTGGTGAGGCCCGCGCTGCCGGTGCCGGTGATGGTGATGCCGACGTTGGTGGTGCCGGAGTCAATTTGCCAGGTGCGGGTGTCGGTGCCGTGGTGAATTTGGGCGACTCCAATCAAACTGGTGCCGCTTCTATTGAAAGTGTGGGTGCCGTTGGCCACGACGTTGCCATTGAGGTTGATCTGCGACCCCAGGGCGTCGGCAGCGGTGCCGTTGTTGAGGGTGATGGTGCGGGTGTCACTGAGGGAAAGACCGCCCGAGCCGATGGTAAAGCGCGAGAGCGTGGCGGCGCTGTTTCCGGTCATGGACAGGGCGGTGCTGTTGGTGGTGGTGCCGGTGATGACGAGACGATTGGCTGTCCAATTGGCCCCGCTGTTCGTTCCAAGACCGTGGGTGTTGTTGATGGTGAGGGTGTCGGTGACGGTAAAAGTGCCGCCATTGGAAGCGGTTCCTCCGTTGGAGTTGCCGGAATTGAGGGTGAGATTGGCGACGGTTTCTGAGTTGCCGCCGAGCCAGAGGGTGCCGCCATTGAGCGTGATGCTGGCACCATTGGCGATTTGGTTGGCTTTGTTAAGGCGCAGGGTGCCGGTGCCGGTGATGTCGATGTCGCCGTTGATGGCATTGAGCCCTGCGGTTTTATCAAGCAGGAGAATTCCAGCGGAGACGGTGGTGAGTCCGGTGTATTCGTTGGAAACGGTGCCTCCAACAACGAGGGTGCCGGTGCCGGTTTTTTCGAAACCCTGGGTGCCTGCGATGACGGCGGTGATGGTGGGGTTGGACAGGAGGGTGGCGTTTGCGGCGAGGTCGGTGTTGATGATAGGGGTGTCGAGCGCGGAGAGTCCGGAGAGAGTGAGTTTGTTGGTGGCGTTGCCGGTGATGGTGTAAATGGCCGCCCCGCTGTTATTGAAGGTGATGTCGTTGACGGTAATCGCTTCAGTAAGGGTAACGGTTTGGGTGCCGGTGGCTCCGCTGTTGACGCCGAAGATGGCGGAGTCCGGGGTGGCGTTGCTCCAGGTTTGATAGACGGTATCGGTGCTGTTGAACCAACGGTTGGCATCGATCGTGTTCCAATTGCCGCCGCCGTCTTGTTGACCATCCAATCCCGTGTTGCCGTCCCAAGTGAGAGTGGCTCCTTGCGATGACAGGGCGAGGCTCAAAAAGACAAGGATGCCAAGGCAGCATGGGAGGGTAAGCAAGGTCATTGTGAACACATGGTAATTTTTAGAGCGCGAAAAATCGAGCGATTTCGTATGAGCGAGTGAGATTTATGAGTGGCGGGGCGATCCTGGAAGGGGTTGGGATCAGCGCCATTCGTGCTTGGGGTAGCGGCCTTTGAGTTGGGTTTTGACGAGCTGATAGCTGTTCTTCCAAAAGCTGGCGAGGTCGTTGGTGGTTTGGGCGGGACGTCGGTTGGGGGCGAGGATGTTGACGGTGAGGGGGATTTTGCCTCCGGCAATGCGCGGGGTCTCGTGGGTGTCGTAGAGGTGCTGGAGGATGACGCTGATTTGAGGGCTGGCGTTGTCGCGGTATTCGATGGAAACGGTGCGACCGTTGGCGAGTTTGATTTGTTCGGGGGCGTAGCGTTCGAGGAGGTCGCGTTGGGAGGCGGAGAGCCAGGAGCGCAGGGCGGAGTCGGGAGTGCGTTCTTTGATCTGACGGACGGCGGTGCAGCCGAGGCACATTTGTTCGATGAGGAGGCGACGATCGTCGGGGCCGATGGGAGGAAGTTCAAGTTCGGGCATCCATGCGGCGAGGTTGTTGAGCCGGGTGATGTATTGTTCGTGTTTTTCGGTCCAGGTGGGGAGGTCGATGCGGTTGGCGAGGATTTCGTCGGCGAGCAGCGAAGCGGCGAGGCCGGGGTCGGGTTCGCCACGTTCGCGGGACTGGAGGGTGAGGTCGCGGAAGCGGGTTTCTTCGCGGTTGGTGACGCGTTTGTTGACGGGATCGAAGGCGACGCTGTGGGTGGTGGCGAGGTCGTCGGGGAACAGATCGCGCAACCATCCCTCCTCAATACGGGTGGTGAGGTTGAGTTTGACTTGAAGGGCCTTGCCCTGGATCTCGGCGATTTCTGCAGCGACGAGCAGGGGCGGGGGTTTGAGATGGGCGGATTTTTCGAGATGGCCTTTATAGCCGGCGGCGAGGTTATAGACGCGGGAGCCGCTGCCGGTTTCGATGCCGAGGTGATCGGAAAAGGCGGTGAGGAGGCATTGGGCGAGGGCTTCAGGGTTGTCGTTTTCGGTGTCGGGATTGGCGCGGGGAAGGAGGCGGAGGAGTTGTTGAAAGGTGCGGGCGGTTTCTTGCGCGGCGCGGGCGTGAATGGCGTATTGGGAGCAGGCTTGGGGATCGAAATTGAGGGACTGGGCTTTGTAGAAAGCGCGCATCAGCGGTTGGAATTCGGAGAGGTCGTGACGGTTGAGGAATTCTTCCTGTTTGCGTTCAACCTGAGGGGAATGGGGTTTGAGGAGGAGGTCGCGGCCTTGGGCAATGGCGGCGCAGAGGGCGGCGTCGTGGAGACATTGGAGGTCCACGGCGGTGAGCAGCATGCGGGAGAATCGGGGATGGAGGGGGAAAGTCGCCATCTTGCTGCCGATGGCAGTGATTTGTGATTTGAGATCTCGAATTTCAAATGCTCCTAGGGTTTGGAGGAGGGTTTGGGCGCGGGTTTGGGATTCTGGGGTGGGAGGCTCGAACCAGGTGAAGGGGAGGTTTGCCTTGTTGGAGACGGTGGCGAGGGTGAGGAGGGCTTCGCTGAGATCGAGTCGGTGGATTTCGGGCGGATCGTTTTCGGCGCGATGGGCGTGGTCGGATTGCGGCCAAAGTCGGATGGTGTATCCGGGGCCGAGTCGGCCGGCGCGACCGGAACGTTGGTCGGCGCTGGCGCGGCTGATTTTCTGGACGGTGAGGGTGTTGAGTCCGCGGCGTTGGTCGTAGGAGGCGACGCGGGCGAGTCCAGCATCAATGACGGCTCGGACGCCTTCAATAGTGAGGGAGGTTTCGGCGACGTTGGTGCTGACGATGATGCGTCGGCTGCCACCGGGTTGGAGAACTTCATCTTGTTGGGCGGGGGGGAGTTCGCCGTGGAGGGGGAGGATGCGGATGCCTTTGGTAAAGGCGCGTCCTGAGAGGGCGGTGATGGTCTTGCGGATTTCGTGTCCGCCGGGCATGAAGATGAGCAGGTCGCCGTCGATGTTTTGTTTGGTGATGAGGGTTTCGGCGGCGCGGGCGGCCTGGTCCCAGACGGGTTCGAGGTTGGAGGCTTTGTCGCGAAGAGGGGCTTGATAGGCGATGTCGACGGGGAAAGTGCGGCCGGGGGAGTCGAAGATTTCGCAGGGCTCGAGAAAATCCCGGAGAGGGCCGGGGGCGATGGTGGCGGACATGACGACGATGCGCAGGTCGGGCCGGTGATTTTGCTGGATGGCTTTCGCCCAGGCGAGGCAGAGGTCGCCGTCAAGATGGCGCTCGTGGAATTCGTCGATGACGAGGTGGCTGACTTTGGAGAGTTGCGGGTCGCCTAGCAGGTGGCGCAGCATGACACCTTCGGTGACGAAGAGGATGCGGGTGTTGGCCGAGGAGACGTTTTCGAAGCGGACCTGATAGCCAACGAGGTCGCCGAGTTTGGTGTTGAGTTCCTTGGCGACGCGGGCGGCGAGCATGCGGGCGGCAATGCGGCGCGGTTGGAGGACAATGATTTGTTTGGCTGGGGAGCTGTCGGCTTGGAGGGCGAGCAGCATTTGCGGCACCTGGGTGGACTTGCCGGAGCCAGTGGGGGAGCGGACGACGGCGTTGCGGATGCCGGGAGTGGTTGGGTCGAACCAGTGGGTGATGGGGCCGCGCAGGGCTTCGATGGGGAGGAGACTCAAGGAAAGGATGAAGGAATATAATTAAAGGCGAAAGGCGAAAGGATAAAGGCTAGAACTGATCGTCAAGGGGCGAGGCTGATGAGGAATTTGATGAAGAAATACCAGCCGATGATCCAGCCGATGAAGACGATGGCCCAGATGGTCAGGAAGACGGCCATGAAAACGCGGCTGCCACGACGGACGGCGGTGCGTTCGCCGGATTTCCAGCGGTTGAGGAGGGCGAGGTTGCGGACGTTGGATTTATACCAGATGGAGAAGGCGTCGCCGACGATGGGGATGGCACCGATGAGGTTGTTGAGGATGACGTTGGCGCCCATGCGAGTGAGCACGGAAACGGGAAGGCGGTGACGAAGGCCTTCGATGACGAGGACGAGACCGACGCTGGAGGCGAGGATGTCGCCGACGGCAGGAAAGAGTCCGATGATGGGATCGAGTCCAATGCGGATGTTGGTGCCGGGGATGCGGATGATGTCGTCCATCCAACGGGCGATGATGCGGGAGGTTTCGGAGGCGGCTTCAGTGTTGCGCCCGGGGGTGAACTTTTTGCCGTCGGGAGGAAGGATGGAGTCGGGTTCTTTGGGTGCAGGCAAGGGAGGTGGGGAGGGGTAAAGTGGAATTGGAAGACGGTGGTGGAACTAATGGGGTAGTTCTGGGCATTTGACAACCGGGGGTAGCGGTTGTTGGGAATGAGCTTCTATGAGTGTGATTTTGATTACTGGCGGGAATGGTGGTTTGGGGCTCGCGATGGGTCGGGCGTTCCTGACGGCGGATGAAGCAAATGTGGTGTGGTTGGGGGTGAGGTCGAGAAGGGACAAGGCGGAGGGTTTGTCCGGGGAGTTTGTCGGACGTTGTTTTTTGGTGGATTTGGATGTGGTGGACAAGGAGCAGTGGGAGGCGGCGGTGGAACGGGTGGTGAAGGAAAGCGGGAGGCTCGATGTGTTGGTGAACAATGCCGGGCATCATGAGGATGGATTGCTGGCGACGATGACGGATGAGTCGTGGTTTGAGGTGTTGCAGAGCAATTTGACGGGGACGTTTTTGGGATGTCGGGCGGTGGTGAAGGTAATGATGAGTCAGCGTTTTGGACGGATCGTGAACATGGCTTCGCTGAGTGCATTGCTGGCTCCGGCGGGTCAGGCGAACTATGCGGCGGCCAAGGCGGGGGTGGTGGGGCTGACCCAGAGTTTTGCGAAGGAGGCGGCGCGGGCGGGGGTGACGGTGAATGCGGTGTGTCCGGGGTATATCGAAACGGAGGCGCTGGCGGGGATGGATGCGGAGCAGAAGCGGGCGGCGGCGATGCGGGTGCCGATGCGGAGGCTGGGCAGGCCGGAGGAGGTGGCGGCGGTGGTGATGTTTCTGGCGTCGACTGGGGCGTCGTATGTGACGGGTTCGGTGCTGAAGGTGGATGGAGGAACGTTCTAAGTTGCGTTTGCGGGGCTTTGCTGAAAAGTAAATGTCACATTGATAAGCGCAACCACATCAAGCCCGCGAATCAGCAATCACCAGTAGCAGTATCACCAAAAACATGGCCGATTTGGAAAATCTAAAGCGCGAGATCAAGGAAATGATGGTGAGCGAGTTGATGCTGCCGATGTCGGTGGAGGAGATTGGCGATGAGGAGGTGATTTTTAGTCCGGACGGTTTGGGGTTGGACAGTGTGGATGCGTTGCAGCTGGCGGTGGCGGTGGAGAAACAGTTTGGGCTGAAGATTACCGATGCGGCCATGGCGCGTGAAGTGATGCAGACGGTTAACACGGTGGCGGATGCGATTGCGGCGAAGGAAGTGGAGAAGGTTTCTCAAGCGCAACCTAATGTGGTGTAACGTAATGATTTTTTAAATTATGGGAACGGCATGGGATGTGATCATCATTGGCGGAGGACCTGCGGGTTCAACTGCAGCGACGACGCTGGCGAAGGCGGGTCGGCGGGTGCTGGTGCTGGAGAAGGCGAAGTTCCCGAGGTTTCACATCGGCGAATCGTTGCTGACCTATAGCAAGCCGATTTTTGAGGAGCTGGGGGTGCTGGAGAAGGTGGAGTCGGCCGGATTTATGGTGAAGCGCGGGGCGCAGTTCTGGATGGGAGATGCGTCGCGGTTTGTGCAGTTTGTTTTTGCGGATGGGAGTTTTACCGAACATGTGCAGACATTTCAGGTGGAGCGTGCGAAGTTTGACGACATTTTGCTGAAGCATTCCCAGGAATGCGGCGCGGTGGTGCGTGAAGAGTGCACGGTGACGGAGCACGGGGTGGAAGGGGATGCTGCATGGGTGAAGTTCAGGACGGCGACTGGGGAGATGGAGGAGGCGCGCGCGGGCTTCATGATGGATGCGAGCGGGCTGTCGAATTTCACGGGAACGAGGGAGGGGTTGAGGGAGTATTATCCGGGGCACAAGAAGATGACGGTGTTCAGTCACTTCGGGAACGTGCAGATGCCTGATGGGAGCCGGACGGGCGATATTTTGATCATTCGTCGCAAGAATTCGTGGTTTTGGATGATTCCGTTGTCAGCAGAAAAGACGAGTGTGGGGCTGGTGATGGACAAGGATGAGTGGGTGGCGTCCGGGAAAAAGCCGAAGGAGGTTTTTGATGAGGCGGTGGCGTCGACGAAGGCGGTGAGGGATCGAATGATGCAGGCGGAGCCGCTGGAGGCGCTGCATGTATTGACGGATTTTTCATATCGGAATTCGCGGCTGGCGAGTCCGCGTCTGGTGCGGGTGGGCGATGCATCGGGGTTCATTGATCCGATCTTTTCGAGCGGGGTGTTGTTGGCGATGACGAGTGGTCAGCATGCGGCGCGGGAGGTGGACAAGGCATTGGCGAAGGGCAGAGAGATCACCTTCGGGTTGCGCTGGTATGGCTGGAAAACGCGGCGGCGGATCAGCCGGTATTGGGAGTTCATCGAGAATTTTTACAAGGTGCCTTTCAGCCAGTTGTTCTTTCAACCGCAGCCGCATTTCAGGATGGTATGCGCGATCAATTCGGTGCTGGCGGGTCGGGTTTCGATGCCGTTTGCGGCCTGGTGGAGGTTGCGGGCGTTTTTTGCGCTGGTGTGGTTGCAACAGCATGTGCCGGTGGTGCGCAAGATTGCGATTCGTTGAGCAAATTGATTATTACTGAAAAGAGAATTCCATGGACGATACCCAAACGCTAAAACTTGAGATCAAACAGGCCCTGATCGAGGAACTGATGCTGCCGCAAAGTGCGGATGAAATTGCGGATGAGACGCCGTTGTTTGGTCAGGACGGCCTGGGGCTGGACAGCGTCGATGCGTTGCAGTTGACCGTGGCGATTGAGAAACGCTTCGGATTGAAGCTGGCCGATGCCGAGGCGGCGCGCAAGGCGATGGGTTCGGTGAACGACCTCGCGGCGGCGATTGAGGAGTCGAGGTTGGGTTGAGGTGGGGAAATAACAAAACATGAGTGCGGCATTGAAGGGTTCTGGGGTTGAAGCGAAGTTGTTGCAGATGATCGGCAGTGATCTGCTGCAGACGTCAGCGGGGTTTGGTCGGGATACGGACCTGTTTCAAGTGGGGTTGGATTCGATGGCGATCATGCAGCTGCTGCTGCTGGTGGAAGAGGAGTTTGGAGTGGTGATTCCGGTGGAGAGTGTTTCGCGCGAGAATTTTAAGACGACGCGTGCAGTGGCGGCGTTGATTCGCGAGCGTGGTGGGATGGAGGCGGAGGACGAAGGGGAGGAGACTGTTTCCGTGGAGCCGATTGGCAGGGAAGAGGAGCAAAAGGAAGCATTGAAGGTGGAGGAGATGTCGGCGGCGTTTGATCGGTTGCCGTTGCGACCTGCGGATTTTTTTGTGGTGGGGTTTGATCAGTTGCTGCGCGGGCACGGGCAGATGGGTCACATTGCACATTCGTTTTTGGAATTGGAGTCGGTGCCGGACGTGGGGGCTTTGCGGCGTTTGATTGCGGAGTTGCCGAAAGTGTTCCCACTGTTGAATGCGCGTTTGAAGCGGTCGTGGCTGGTAGGGTTGCCGCGGTGGGTGCCGGCGGGTCGGTTGTTGGAGCTGGAACTGAAGTTATGGTCGCAAAAGGGCTCGGCAGGGAGGTTGAAGGCGGAAGGGGCGGTGGAGTTTGATGATTTGCAGCTCCTACTGGAAGATGCGGTGAACAAGACGCTGCGACGGGAGCGGGATGGATGGGTGAATGCGGGGTTTGAGTTGATTGAGAAAGCCGATGGTGGGGTGGTGCTGGTGTTTTCGTGGAGCCATTTGATTTTCGACGGCGTGGGAGCGGAGTTGTTTTTGCAGGAGATGGATAGGCTCTTGAAGGGCGAGGTGCAGCAGGCGATTCCGCCGTATGTGACTTCGGAACCCGTGAAGACTTTGCCGTGGGGCGAGCGCTTCAAAGCGGTGGAGCCGATGATCAAGCGGTTCTACGCGATCATGGAAAAACGTTTTGAGTGTTTGGGATCGCGCCAGTTCGTGCCGGGCCGGACGAGATTTGAGGTGTTGACGTTGACGAAGGAGCAGACGGCGGAGGTGCAGAAGCGGTCGACGGCGGTTTCGGGTCCGTTGATCAACATGCCGTTTCATCTGGCGTGCGCGATGCGGGCGCACTGGCGGGTGTTTGATCATCGTGGGGAGTCGCCCGGATCATTGATGTGTTGTGTGCCGGTGCAGGTCAGGCGCAAAGGCGCGCGCGGTCCGGTGTTTCAGAATCAGCTGACGATGTTTTTTGGGACCGTGGATGGAGAGGATTTGAAGACACTTGATGGCGCTGCGCGGGTGGTGCAGGACCAGCACGCGCAGTTTTTGAAGGATCGATTGGATGAGTCGTTTCAGCAGCTGATGAGCATGATGAAGCCGATGCCGCCGAAGCTGCACATGAAGTTCATCCAGTTTCAGATGAAGGGGCTGTTTACTTCTTTCTATCATTCCAACACGGGTCCGTTTGCGCCTTCGCTTGATGAGTTTCTAGGCGTGAAGGTGACCAATGCGTATCATGTGCCGGGCATTTCGACGCCGCCGGGAACGGGGATTTTCGCCAATGAGAAACATGGTCGTTTGGTGCTGACGCTGTGCTGGAAGGAAGGCGCGATGACGGAGGAGGAGCGGGGGATTTTTATGGAGCAGTTGTTGACCGATCTTGGCGCGAAGTAAGTCAATGCGATCGATCCAATCCATCTACTTATGCGGGTTGGGAGCAGTGGGGGCCACTTATGCCAAGGCGTTTCTGGAGTTTGCTTCAGGCAGCTTAAAGGTGGTTGCGGATGAAGGGCGTATCGAGCGCTATCGCAAAGGCGGTGTTTATCTCAATGGCGAACGGCTGGACGTGGAATATCTGGCCCCGTCGAATGAAGCGCCGCCAGCGGATTTGATCATTGTGGCGGTAAAGCAGCATCAGTTGGATGAGGCGGTGGAATTGATTGCACCATTGGTGGGAAAAGACACGATCATCCTGTCCTTTTTGAATGGGATTGAGAGCGAGGAGATCATTGGTCGCCGATGTGGAATGAAGCATTTGCTTTACTCCTTCGTGGTGGAGACCGATGCGGTGAAAGCGGGCAATCAAATCATATCTACCAAGACAGGTATCGTGGTATTTGGTGAGGAGGATTCGTCGGCGGGTTCTGAGCGAGTTACGGCGGTGCGCGAGTTATTTGAGCAATGTGGGATTCGTCATCGAGTGCCGGATGACATGATCCGTGAGATGTGGTGGAAGTTCATGCTGAACGTGGGGGCGAACCAGGTTTCCGCGGTGTTGAGATGTGGGTATGGAGGCTTTGTGCAGTCGCCTCACACGCAGGAAGCGATGCGGATGGCGTGTCGCGAAGTGGTGCATTTGGCCGCGACTCGCGGGGTGAGTCTTCGAGACGAGGATATCGAAAAGTGTTTTGAGATTTTTGGTCGGCTGGCGCCGGAAGGCAAAACATCCATGTTGCAGGATGTGGATGCGGGAAGACGGACGGAGGTGGAGTTGTTTGCAGGAACGGTGGGGAGGTTGGGTCGAGAGTTGGGAGTAGCGACGCCCGTTAATGATTTGTTGTATGAGTTGATCCTGTCGAATGAAGAGATGTGAATGCGTCCGGCCTCGTCCTTGAGCTCGACACAGAGTTGGTTACTGGCCGAGGTCTATTGAGGAGTTGTGCAAAACAGGACGAAGAGCCGCAATAACACGAGCGTGCAAGTCTCCATGCTTGATGCTGATTTGTTATCTGACAGAGCTCATGGCGGGGCTGATAGTTCTGACTGCGTCCCACAACCATAAATTATTTTTTCCGTTACGGTGCATAAATATTGATGAAAGAAGGGCAATAGCTTGTGAATAGACAGCTTAAGTTGGGAAAATGGAATCTGCAGCGTGTGCAAATGCGGGCCACCATGGCGAATAAGTGCCGCATGATCATCTATCCATGATCCCCCAAAGATTGTGTATGGAATTTCGGGAAAGAATTCGCCGAATCTTTGATCGCGAATGTCTGTATCCATGTCGATGTTAATATTTTGTGAAATCCGTCCACGCTGAAATCGCAATCTAATTTTAGGATATAGTCCATTTTTAAGAGGTGGACCATATTCATAGCCATTATCTGAGGCAAAATTGGAAACAATCGTATCGATCTCCCACAGATGCTGATTGAGACGAACATAGTCTTCTCTAGTTTCGAGCGGCATTTTTTTACGAAATGAAGTTAGCCTTTTAGATCACGCCACCTACATCGAAACCTCAAACTGCGCAGTTTTATCTCACGAATGAGGTGATATTGCAGATAGTGTTGTTGAAGATTCATTTCAATCCGTCGACGCCGAGCTGAATTTGGTAGAAACCGGTGCGGGCGGTGATGTAGAGGGTTTTGGTGCCTTGGGCGCCGAAGGTGCAGTTGGCAGGGCCTTCAGGGACGGCGATGGTGCCAAGGTGGGTGCCGGTGGGAGTGAAGATTTTAACGCCTTCCTTGGTGGTGACGAAGAGATTGCCGGAGGTGTCGACACACATGCCGTCGCAGCCGGGAACTTCGGGGCTGATGAGGCGGGCGTTGGTCAGGGTGCCGTCGGTGTCGTTGACATCGTAGGCGTGAAGGGAGCCGGCGCCGTTGTCGGCGACGTAGAGGGTTTTGCGGTCGGGAGAGAGGGCGATGCCGTTGGGTTTTTTGAGGTCGCTGACCACCTGGATGACCTCGCCGCCGTTGGGGGGAAGATAATAGACGGCTTCGATGTCGATCTCGCGGTTGTCGCCTTTGCCGTATCGGGGGTCGGTGAAATAGATGCCGCCTTTGAGGTCGATGTCGAGATCGTTGGGGCTGTTGAGTTTTTTGCCGTTCCAGGCGGTGGCGATGGGTTTGGGTTCTTCGCCGAAGACCTGACGAGTGACGATGCGGTTGCCGCCTTCGCAGGCGATGAGGGCTCCGGTGGAGTCGAACATGAGGCCGTTGGCGGCACCGGTGTTTTCGCGGTGGATCTCGAGTTTTTTGGAAACCGGATCGTAGACGTGGATGCGGTTGTTCGGGATGTCGGTGAAATAGATCTGGCCGGTGGGGGAGACGGCGGGGCCTTCGGTGAACTTGAAGCCGCCTTGGATGAGTTCGACCTTGGCGTCGGGAGTCGCGATGGTGGCGGGGAGTTGGGCGGCCAGGGGAAGGGTGGCGGCGAGCGCGGTGAGGGTGAGGAGGAAGGAGGTCGAAGGCATGAAGTTTAAGTTTTAAGGGTTAAGTTTTATGGGGGGTGGGAAGTTTCGGTTTTTGGTTCTCGGAGTTGTATGGGAAATCTCCTGTGGGCTGGGAAAGGGCCTTGAAAAACTACGTGAGTAAACGGGTGGTTTATTCGGGAGATGCTGAAAACTGAAAAGTTGAGACTTAAGACTCTTCACGCTCTCGGATGGGCGTCTTGATAGACTTCTTTCATCCGCTCGGTGGTGACGTGGGTGTAGATTTGAGTGGTGCTGAGGCTGGCGTGGCCGAGGAGGGATTGCACGCTGCGCAGGTCGGCGCCGTTGTTGAGGAGGTGGGTGGCGAAGCTGTGACGGAATTTGTGGGGGGTGACCTTGATGGGCAGGCCGCTGAGCCGCCAGTATTTTTTGACGACTTCACCGAGGGCCTGGATGGTGAGGCGTTTTTTGGTTTTGCCGAGGAAGAGAGGTCCATCGTGGACGCCGGCTTTGGATCGGTAGACCTGGATCGCGCGGAGGGCGGGCGAGCCGAGGGGACAGAGGCGTTCTTTGCGGCCCTTGCCGATGACACGCATGGTTTCGGCGAAGGTGTCGATGTCGTGGACGTTGAGGGAGGCGAGTTCGCTGAGCCGGACGCCGCTGCTGTAGAAAAGTTCAAGGATGGCGTGGTCGCGCTCGGGAGCCCAAAGGGGAGCTTGTTTTTCCTTGGGGACTGACAGGGGGAGGTCGAGCATGGTGACGACCTGGGTGACGGTGAGGACAATGGGGAGTTTTTTTTCGTTTTTGGGAAGCTGGACTTCAAGCAGGGGGTTTTTGGTCCAGCCCTGGCGGCGGGTGAGCCAGGTATGAAAGGAGCGAAGGGCGGCGAAGTGGAGTCGGATGGTGGCGCGGGCGATGCCGGACTTCATTTGCTCGAAGAGGTAGCGGCGGTAGTGGTCAGCTTCGAGGGTGTCCCAAGTGGTGAAGTGGGGGTGTTTGGCGCGGAAGGTGTCGAGGGCGTGACGATAGTTGATGAGGGTGCGCTCGGCGGCGTTTTTTTCGCCGTGCATGAAGTTGAGAAAGGCTTCCGAGAGGGGATCGGGCGGAAGGGGGACGGGTTCAGCGACCTCGGGTTGGGTGGGTGATCGCTTGGAGGTCGGCATGGGAGTCGATACTTTAGGTTTCCAAAATATCATGCAAGTGCGGCGTGGGACACTTTTCTCTTTTCTCTTTTCACTTTTCACTGAGGTTGCGATTCCATGCTGACCAAACGCATCATTCCATGTCTCGACGTTAAGGACGGTCGGGTTGTTAAAGGCACGAAGTTTCTCGAGCTGCGGGATGCGGGAGATCCGGTGGAGTCGGCGATTGCTTACAACAACCAGGGCGCGGATGAATTGGTGTTTTTGGACATCACGGCGTCTTCGGATGAGCGCAACACGATGATCGATGTGGTGGCGCGGACGGCAGAGCGTTGTTTTATGCCGTTGACGGTCGGTGGAGGGATTCGCACGGTGGCGGACATGCGCGAGATGTTGCTGGCGGGGGCGGACAAGGTGGGGATCAACACGGCGGCGGTAAAGACGCCCTGGGTAGTGAACGAGGGCGCGGACATGTTTGGGTGTCAGGCGCTGGTGGTGGCGATCGATGCGAAGCGCAATGAGCGGGGTTCATGGACGGTTTACACCCACGGGGGTCGCAACCCGACGGAGCTGGATGCGGTGGAGTGGGCAGTGGAGATGGCGGAGCGCGGGGCGGGAGAGATTTTGCTGACCAGCATGGACGCGGACGGGACGAAGGCGGGGTATGACCTGGCTTTGAACAAGGCAGTGAGCGAGGCGGTCGGAATTCCGGTGATCGCGAGCGGCGGGGCGGGCAATCTGGATCACATGGTGCAGGTGCTGCAGGAAGGAAAGGCGGACGCGGTGCTGGCGGCGAGCATTTTTCACTTTGGTCAATACACCGTGGGGGATGTGAAGCGGTATTTGGCGGAGCATGGGTTGCCGGTGCGGGAAGTGGCGGGGGTGTGAGGTGGCGGGGGTGTGAGTAGGACCAGTTTCAGGGAAGGGCCGTTGGGCGGTTTTGGTGACAGTGAAGTTTGAGCAGCGGTGAGAGGGCAGCACGAGACGGCGGCGCTCACAGGGCGGGCGGCAGCCCCGGCGACTTATTTGGAGGTCGTTTTGAGGTTGGCGTAGCCGGCGAGGAGCTGGGTGAGCATCTCTAATTTGGGGACGGGAACTCCGGCGGCTTGGGCCTGGCGGAGGGGTTCCTGCCAGATGGCGTTGATCTCAACTTCGCGGCCTTCGAGGTGGTCAATGAGGCTGCTGGTTTTGTAGGCGCTCATGTTGCGGGTGTTGGCGATCATTTCATCGGCGAGCGACTCGGGGAGGGGGTGGCCGAGGGCGTTGGCGGTGGCGATGACTTCCAGCATAAGGTCGTGGACGAGCTGGGTGAGGGTAGGGCTGGCGAGGATTTGCTCGGTGGTGAGGCTGCCAGCGGCGATGGAGAGGCCGTTGAAGGGGATGTTCCAGACGAGTTTGCGCCAGCGGGCAAGGGCGAGGCTGGGTTCGACTTTGCAGGGGATTTGAGCGGCGTTGAAGGCTTCGGCGATGGTTTGGGGGCGGGATTGGAGATCGTCGCTGGAGTCGTATTCGCCGAGGGTGATGAGGCCTTGGGCGCTGTGGTCGATGACGCCGGGGGAGAGTCGGTTGATGCAGACGAAACAGAGTCCGCCGAGGATGCGCTGGGCGCCAAAGTGGGTGGCGAGCAGGGCTTCGTTGCCCAGTCCGTTTTGAAGCGTGAGGATGGCGGTGTTTTCGTGGAGAAGGGGTGGGATGAGGTCGGGGAGAAGGTGGTTGGAGGTGGTTTTGAGGGCGATGATGACGAGGTCGCTGGGGCCGATGTCGGCGGTGGTGGTGTGGGAGTGGACCTGGTCGGCGGGGAGGTGGAAGTCGCCAATGTGGCTGCGAATGTCGAGTCCGTGCCGGGAGACATGGTCGTGGTCGCTGCGCATGAGGAAATGCACATCGTGACCGTGCTGGGCGAGGCGGGCTCCGTAGTAGCAGCCGATGGCGCCGCTGCCGACGATGGCGATGCGTGGGGAGGTGGGGAATGGGTTCATTTGGACAATGGGGCGGGAGGTCGAAAAGTTGCTAGTGTATTGCATGATACGGTCTTCGTGTCATGGTGGGTGTTGATGGCGCGTCGGCAGCAGCAGCAACGGGTTCAATCTCCGCGCAACCGGGAACTTTTTTCCCCGGAGGATGACGATGTTCTGGACGAGATGGTGCCGAATGAGTGGAGGAAGCGTCCGGGCGGATGGAGGCCGCCGCATTTGTTGACGTGGTTTCTGCTGTTGGTGCTGGTGGGATTGGTGATGACGCTGGCGTATTTGAAGGATGAGGCGCCGGTCTGGGACGAGGATTTACGGCATACGGCGGGAGAGGTTCAGGTCGAGTCTCAGGAAAATGCGGTGTTGTCGGCTCCGACGCGGATGAAAACGATGCTGGCTTCGGCGGGTCGGGTGGTGTTGGATCGTCCCGAAGGACCGGCGTGGCGCTGGGATACGCCGACTTTGGCGCGATGGCTGGAGGAGAAGGGGACGGTGTTGGACAATTTCAGGGATTTGCTGGAAGAGAAGGAGGAGGAGTGGCGCCCGCGCAACTTGCTCTGGCAGGTAGAGAATCTGGGGGCGGATCAGCAGGCGTGGAAAACAGTGATGGTGCTGAAGCAGGTGGAGGTGGAGTATTTGACGCGGCGCGGGAATGAGGAGATGGCGTTTCTTGCGGCGGTGGACATGGCGGTGATGGCGTGTCTTTTGGAGCGGCTGGACACGTGGCCATCGTTCATGGAACGGGCGCTGGATCTGCATGAGGCGGCGGCGCAGTCGCTGGCGGTGTTGCTGCAGAATACGCGGCTGCCGGAGCCGGTGTTGATGCAGTTGCAGTTGAATGAGTATGGTCCGTGGGAGGCTTCGAACGAGCATTTGGGCGCGGCGATGAAGGGGTATTATGGCTTTGAGCGCAAGTTGCTGCTGGGTCCGGACAAAGGGGAGCCGCCGTTGCCGCTGGAGTATCAAACGGCGCGGTCGGGGTGGATGCAGTTCAAGCCGAATGCGACGCTGAGGTTGTTTGCAGACAGTTTCCGGGAGCTGGCGGATGCGTCGAAGCCGGCGGCCTTTACGAAGACGAGTCAGTTGTCGCACCGCTTGTATCAGCAGGTGTCGGGAGTGCAGGGGATTGGGAATCCGAATTCGACGGGGGAGAAGTATTTTGCGTCGCGGATTGTGCAATACGCGGGATTGCCAGAGCGGCTCAACCTGGCGCGGGCCAAGCATACGATTTTGATGACGCTGTTTTCGGTGAGACGGAGTGTGGCGGCGGAGATGCGGGTGCCGATGTCGCTGGAGGAACTGGTGCCGAAGTATCTGGAGGCGGTGCCGAAGGATCCGTTTACCGGAGAGCCGATTGGATACAACGCGGCACATGGGTTGATTTATTCCGTGGGGCTAGATCTGAAGGACGATGGGGGCAGGCCGACGGAGGTGCCACTGAGTGACATTCTGGAGCCGACGGTGCAGACCGGGATTGGCGTGGCGAGGGCGAGGTAAGAAAGGCGGAAGGATGAAGGCTGAAGGATAAAGAGGAAGCGGTGGTGTCCGATTTGATATAAAAGGTGTCCGGGAAGTGGGAATGTGGTTTTCGTAGGTCTGATGGCTTCCTATTTCATTCTTTTATGTCTTTCCGTATCGCTTGCCCGGCTGTTGTTTTGTCATTGGTGCTCTCTTGTTTGGGTGGAGCGACAGCGGAATCGTTGATCCGTTTTGACAAGAAGGTTTTGGAGACGGCGTTTTATGCGGAGGGGGCTGCCATCGGGGATGTGAATGGCGATGGCAAGATGGATGTGGTTTATGGGCCATTCTGGTTTGAAGGGCCGGGGTTTGAGAAAAGGCACACAATTTACCCGGCGAAGGCTTTTAACATCAATGGGTATTCGGACAATTTTTTCAGTTTCGTCGAGGATTTGAACAAAGATGGGGCGGCGGATGTGCTGGTGTTGGGATTTCCGGGGAAGGAGGCGCGTTTGTATGTGAATCCGGGCAAGGACAAGGTGGCGGAGGTGAAGGAGTGGCCGGTGTTTGTGGTCGCAGAAGTGGTGGACAATGAGTCGCCAGATTTTGTGGATGTGGATGGGGATGGCGTGAAGGAGATCGTGTGTTCGAAGGAGGGGCAGTTTGGGTTTTACAAGCGGGGGGCAGATGTGACGAAGGCGTGGGATTGGGTGGCGATTTCAGACAATGTGGGGGTGCAAAAATTCACGCATGGTTTGGGTGTGGGGGATGTGGATGGGGATGGCAAGATGGACTTGTTGGAGGCAAAGCGCTGGTGGCAGGCTCCGGCGAAGGTGGGGGAGAAGTGGGTGCCGAGAACGTTTCAACTGGCAGGCAGTGGTGGGGCGCAGATGTTTGCTTATGATTTCAACGGGGATGGTCGCAATGACATCATGACGTCGCTGAATGCACATCAGTTTGGGGTGGCGATGTTCGAGAATCTGGGCGGTAAAGATGGGGCCAACTGGCGGAAGCAGTTGATTGTGGGGAAGGAGCCTTGGGAGAATGAATATGGGGTGAGGTTTAGTCAGCCGCATGCGTTGACGCTCGCCGATGTGGATGGCGATGGGGTGAAGGATTTGATCACCGGCAAAAGGTATTGGGCGCACAATGGCAAGGACCCGAATGAACTGGATCCGAAGGTGTTGTATTGGTTTCAGACGAAGCGGGGCAAAGATGGCGCGGTGGAATTTGTGCCGCACTTGATTGATGGCGATACGGGGGTGGGCACGCAAGTGGTGGCGGGGGATGTGAATGGCGATGGACTGGTCGATGTGGTGGTGGGCAACAAGCATGGGCTGCGGGTGTTGACGCAGCGTCGTGAAGAAGTGAGTGTGGAGAAACTGGCGCAGTTTCAGCCGAAGAAGTTTTATGGTGAAGGCAGCATCAAGACGGGGGATTATGTGCACGGTCAGACGGCGCAGGATTTGGTGAAAAACATGGTGTTGCCGGCGGGGTTCAAGGCGGAGTTGGTGGCGTCGGAACCAGACTTGGTCCAGCCGATTGCGTTTTGCTGGGATGAGCGTGGAAGGATCTGGGTGCTGGAGGGGAACACTTATCCAACGCGGGCTCCCGAGGGGCAGGGCAAGGATCGGATTTTGATTTTTGAAGATGCGGATGGCGATGGGAAGTTTGAGACGCGCAAGGTGTTTTTGGAGGGGTTGAATCTGACCTCCGGGATTGAAGTGGGATTTGGTGGCGTGTGGGTGGGGGCGGCTCCGAATTTTCTGTTCATTCCCGACAAGGACAAGGACGACAAGCCGGATGGTGAGCCGGTGGTGTTGTTGGATGGATGGGGTTATCAGGACACGCACGAAACGTTGAATTCGTTTATCTGGGGACCGGACGGTTGGTTGTATGGATGTCACGGGGTGTTTACGCATTCAAAAGTGGGCAAGCCGGGGACGCCTGAAGCTGAGCGGGAGCGGTTGAATGCGGCGGTGTGGCGGTATCATCCGACGCGTCATGTGTTTGAGGTGTTTGCCCATGGGACAAGCAATCCGTGGGGGTTGGATTTTAATGAGAAAGGGGAGTTCTTTACGACGGCGTGTGTGATTCCTCACTTATACCATATCGTGCCGGGCGGGAGATATCAGCGCCAGGCGGGTCAGCATTTTAATGAACACACTTATGATGATATCAAGACGATTGCGGGTCATGTGCATTATGCGGGCGGGTGGACGGAGGTAAGGAACCGGGAGAAGATGTCGGCATCAACCGCGGCGAACACGGATCAGGCTGGCGGTGGACATGCGCATTGCGGACTGGCGATTTACAACGGGGGAGCTTTTCCAGAGGTGTATGATGGGGCGTTGCTGTTTGGGAATTTGCATGGGCATCGGTTGGTGCATAATGCGGTGGAACCGAAAGGCAGTGGTTATGTCGGAGAGCGGCGTGCGGATTTTATGCGCAGCAATGACATGTGGTTCATTCCGGTGACGCAGAAGGTGGGGCCGGATGGGGCGTTGTATGTGAGTGACTGGGCGGACAAACAGGTTTGTCATCAGGTGGATCCATTGGTTTGGGATCGTGAAAACGGGCGGATTTTCCGGGTGGTTTATGATGAGGTGAAACCGTGGAAAGGGGACTTGGGCAAGTTGTCGGATGAGGAGTTGGTGAAGATGGCGATTGAGAGTGAGAATGAGTGGTTTGCGCGGATGGCGCGGCGGGTGTTGATGGAGCGGGCGGCGGAAGGGAAGTTGTCGGGGTTTAGTCAGGAGGATGAGTATCGATTGTTTCGAAGTGTCACTGAGGCAATGGTAGATGAGGATGTGGCTACGTCGGCAAGAGGGAATTTTGTGGTGCTGTCAATTGGAGGGCTGGGAACAGGCTCAGATTGGCGGGATCACTTCCATTCATCGAAAGATTGGGTGAGAGCTTGGGGAGTGCGTGCAGTTGGGAATACCCGAGGGGCAGGTGGTTTTGCATTGGAGACGGATGGGTTGAGTCATCTGATGTATGTAAATCGCATGGCAAAGGAGGAAAAGTCCCCCTGGGTTCGTCGGGAACTGGCATCCTTGTTACAACGCTTGCCATTGGATAAACGGGCGGAGATTGCGAAGGCGTTGTTGGTGCGTGAAGAAGACGGCGCAGATCACAACATTCCGCTGTTGGTCTGGTATGGAATTGAGCCGTTGGTGGGGCAGAATCCAGAGTTGGGGATGGAGCTGGCGAAGCTTTGTGTTTGGGACAAGGTGAAGGGTTTCATTTATCGGCGGATGGCGGCTTCGGAGAAGGGGCGGGCGGTGTTGCTGGCAGGGATTGCGGCGATGGAGGATGCGGGGCAGCGGGAGTCGATGTTGCAGTTGATGGTCAACAATGCGCGCGGAAGTGGCGACATCAAACAGCCGGATGGCTGGGCGGAGATGGTGGTGAAGTTGAGGGAAGGGGCGTCGCCGGTGATGACGGAATCTGTGGATGAATTGTCGGCTTATTTTGGAGATGAGGATTCGGTCGCGAAATTCCGCAAGGTGTTGGTGGATGCCAAGGTTGGAGTGGCTGCAAGGGAGATCGCATTGTCGATTTTAATCAAGGTTCGGGACAGACAGACGGCTCCTTTGTTGCAGGGGTTGATTGCGGACCAGGCGAAGGAGGCGTTGCCGTTGCGGCGCAAAGCGATTCAGGCATTGGCGTTCTTGCCGGATGCGGGGACGGCGAAGGCGCTGACGGAGGTTTATGCGAAACTCTCGGCGGAAGAGAAGGTGGATGCGGTCGCGACTTTGGCATCGAGTCCCGCCGGGGCAGTGGCGTTGCTGGAGGCGGTGGCGGCAGAGCGGATGGCGCGGACCACGTTGTCGCCGTTTTTGATGCGTCAGTTGCAGTCGTTGAATGATGTTAAAGTGAACGAGGCGATGTCGGCGGTGGTGGGGACGATGAATCAACCCAAGGCGGGGCTGGCGGAGCAAAAAGCGAAGTGGACGACGTTGCTGATGCCTGACAAGCTGACGACGGCGGATCTGAAGGCGGGTAGGTTGATTTATGCGGCGGCGTGCGGAACCTGCCATGTGCTGAACGGTGAGGGGGCGATGGTGGGACCGGATTTGACGGGGTCGAATCGGGGCAACCTCGAGTATCTTTTGGAAAATGTGCTGGACCCGAATGCGTTGATTGGTCGGGATTATCAGCTGAACATTTTTACCATGAAGGATGGCCGGGTGTTGAGCGGGATCGTGAAGTCGGATGCGGGGGAGATCTTCAAGGTGGTGATGCCGGGCGGGGCGGAGTTCACGCTGAACAAAAGCGAAGTGAAATCGAGGGAGGTGAGCAAGATGTCGACGATGCCGGAGGGTTTGTTTGATGCGTTGGGTGACGACAATGTGCGCAACCTGGTGGCGTATCTGCAGAGCGGTGCGGCGGGTGGGGATGTGGTCTCGAAAGAAGGGCTTTTGGAGGCTGAAGGGTTGAAGTCGTCCGTGACCAAGGGAGGAGTGGGCGTGCAAAAAATGGGCGGCTTTAAGTCGGGCAAATGGAGCGGAGATGCGCAGCTTTGGTGGACGGGTGGCAAGGTGGGTGAGGTGTTGACGATTGAGGTCCCGGTGAAGGAGGCGGGTCGGCATGAGGTGAAGGGGGTGCTCACACGGGCGAAGGACTATGCGATTTTCGAGGTGTCGGTGAATGGCAAGGTGTCGGGTGATCCGTTGGATTTGTTTGATCCGCAGGTGCTGAACACGGCGGAGTTGACCTTCGGGGTGCATGAGTTGAAGGCGGGGTTGAACCGGGTGGAGTTCAAGATCATTGGGGTGAATCCGCAGGCGAAACCGTCGATGATGCTGGGAGTGGATTTTCTGAGGTTGGTCAAGGTCGACGTGAAGGAATAGTGGAAGTGTGATTCATGGCGGGTTAAGGGAGCGTGACCATGACGATGGAAGCTCTCACTGTTTCGCAACTGACCCGCCGGATTCGCACGCTCTTGGAGGAATCGTTTGGTGAAGTGTGGGTGGAGGGGGAGATCAGCAACCTGCGGGTGCAGAGCTCGGGTCACCAGTATTTCACGTTGAAGGATGAGTCGGCGCAGGTGTCCTGTGTGTTGTTTAGGGGCAGTGCGGCGAAGCTGCCGATGCCGTTGCGTGATGGCATGCAGGTGCGGGTGTTTGGGGAGGTGACGGTGTATGAGCAGCGGGGAAATTACCAGATCATTGTGCGGGAGGTGCAGCCGAAGGGATTGGGTTCTTTGCAGGCGAGGTTCGAGGCGCTGAAGCTGAAGCTGAAGGAGGAGGGGTTGTTTGATTCGGAGTGGAAGAAGGCGATTCCGCGGCACCCGAGGTGCGTGGCATTGGTGACATCTCCGACGGGTGCTGCGGTTCGTGACATGCTGAACATTCTGGAGCGCCGTTCGCCGTGGCTGCATGTGCTGGTGTTCCCGGTGCGGGTGCAGGGTCAGGGATCGGAATTGGAAATCGTGCGGGCGCTTGAGGTGTTGAATCGGGCGGAGGAGTATGGATTGCCGCAGCCGGATACGATTGTAGTGGGACGTGGAGGCGGGAGCTTGGAGGATCTTTGGTGTTTCAACGAGGAGGTTTTGGCGCGGGCGATTTTTGCTTCGGAAGTTCCGGTGGTGTCGGCGGTGGGGCACGAGATTGATTTCACCATTGCGGATTTTGTGGCGGATCTGAGGGCACCGACTCCGAGTGCGGCGGCCGAGTTGCTGGCACCGGATGGAGCAGAGATGCAGCGGCATTTTGAAGCGTTGGGCAATCGGATGCGCACTCGAATGGAGACGGTGCTGGAGCGGCAGGAGCGGGAGATCGAATTGCTGGGACGCGGGGCGTTGATGCGTGAGCCGGAGCGACTTTTGCGGGAAGCGGTGCAGCAGGTGGATGACCAGGAGGAATCGCTGAGGACGGCGATGGAGATGTCTTGGCGCGGATTCTCGGAGAAATTAATGGAGCGCCGCATGGTGCTGGAGCGGCATCGGCCAGAGCAATTGCTGGCACAGGCAGAGCACCGGCTGGCATTTCTCAGACAGAGGGCGGAGTCGGCCATGCGGCAGCGCGTCGAGCAGACAGCGGATCAGTATCGGTCGATGAGAAAGCTGTTAAAATCGTTGGGACCGGATGCGGTGCTGGCACGGGGGTTTTCGGTAACGACAGATGGTCGCGGGGCAGTGGTAACTGACCCTGAGGCCTTGCGGTCTGGGGACATGGTGGTGACCAAGCTGGCAAAGGGGAGTTTTTCGAGTGTGGTGACAAGGAAAGGATAAGGGATAAAGGCGAAAGGATAAAGGAGTGCGGAAGTCGCAATCGAATCAGGGGTCGGTCGTGTGTCTTGGGGTGACTGGCAGCCTGGTGGGAAGGGGGCGGTTGAATAGCTTCGGAGAGGGAGGAAGCTGGGCGTTTTCATCGGGGGCAAGGTATTGAAAAAAATCGGCAAAGCGGAGGCTGCACTGGAGGCGGCGCTGATTGATGTCGATCTTGGGGTTGACCTTGATGATGGCCAGATTGAATGGCGGGCTGGATTTGATCAGGTGCGCCTGCTGGCGTGCTTCCGACATGGAGAGAGAGCGGTCTTTGATGACGGCATCGAGACGTTCCAGATCTGCCGAGGTGATGGGATGCCAGAGTTTGCGATATTGTCTCGCGGTGATCGTCGGAGCAACGGCATGCACCCATTGTTTCTGGTTTTTGCGTTGGGGTTTCCAGAAGCCGATGATGAACAGAAATGATTGCTGTTGGGAGGCGATATCGAACTGACGCCGGGCATCACCCAGGTCGATCTGGGAGCCGTATTTGCTGGATTTTACGGTGGCCGCGAGATTGCCGAAATGTTGATTGGCTGCAGCGGGAATGTCCCACTTCTGGGTCATTTGTGCAGGCTGGTAGTTCTCGAAGAATGTTGACCGCACCCATCGTTCAAAATCAAGTCCGTGGCCCTGGCGTTCTTCCGCAGAAAGGACGGGCGGATTGCAGAACAGCCATGACAAAACTCCAATCGCGAACAGGCGGCGGGTGAGTTGCCGGATGGCGGAAAAAGTGAATAGTGGATCCATGGCAGAGACTCATTACTGTTCATTTGAGTTTTTTCCACCAGGAATTTCTCGTCGGAATGGAAGGAGGCTTCCTAAGTGGGACGATCAAATCTCGCCTCTTACGATAGGGATGAGTTATCGGATGCATTAACTTGAGTTATGTTAATGGAGCTGCGCAAAAGCTGTTAACGCCTATTCGGAAAATCGAATGTTACATGGTGATTTGTGGGTAACGGACCACGGTAAGTGCGGATTCATGAATAACTGATGAATCTATGATTGGTGCTGTGACGCAACAGTCCAGGAAGTTATCCATGTCATCTACCGGTTGGGCGATTGTCTCATCGTGTGACATGAATAGTTTTTCAAACAAAACACCACATAACATGATTAAAAAACTTATTACCCTATCGGTCGTTGCATTATCTTTTGGCGGCATGGCGTTCGCTGCTGATGACATCGTTGATACCGCCAAATCGGCAGGCGTCTTCAAAACATTGACAGCGGCATTGGATGCGGCTGACAAAACCAGCATGCTGAAAGAAGAAGGTCCTTACACCGTCTTTGCCCCAAGCGACGAGGCCTTCGCCAAACTTCCCGCCGGAACGGTGGAAGATTTGTTGAAGCCTGAGAACAAGGAAAAACTCGGCAAAATTCTTGCCTACCATGTCCTCGCTGGAAAAGTGATGGCTGCCGACGTGAAAACGATGATGGCGAAAACGGCCAATGGTGCCGAGCTTGACATCAAGGTCTCTGATGCAGGCGTGATGGTCAACAACGCCAAGGTCGTCCAGGCCGATGTGAAAGCCAGCAATGGTGTGATTCACGTCATTGACGCCGTGCTGTTGCCCCCTGCCAACTAACGCTTTTTCACTGTTAGGAATCCATTAGTTGATTGGTAAGTGCGCGAATCGTTGAGATTCGCGCACTTATGTTGACGGCGCAGAGCGTGATGGATAGGCAGGCACGCAGTCGATGTGATCGATCAGGGCTAAGGCAATCGGTCGGGAACCGGCCATGATTGGAGTTTTCTTGCAAGCCACACCTGCCATTGGCGACCTTGATGCTTGCCGGCTGGAGCGTCGATGGTGCCGAGGGGTTCGATGCTCTGAAAAGCACGCCGCAGTTGGGAAGGGAATTTTTTGTCCGGGGGTTGCAAGATCAGGGCATCGTCACCAAGACGCTCGTGTGCCGATGGCCAAAGTTCGTATTGGGAGGCGGCTTTGCCATCCGGTTGCCAGCGATAGACACGCGGATGCGACGGAGTATAAAAAGCCATCTGGCTGGCGTTGTCGCGATGGCCGAGCACCAAGAGAAAGGTGCGGGATGGATTTGGAGATTGATCGAGCCAGGCTTGTGCCTGTTGTCCCGCGTCGCTCCAGCCGCGCAAACGGCGCAGGGGATCGAGCTTGGCATGGCCGCTTAGTGCCATCAGGTCGACGATCAATGGTGCCGTATAGCTCAGAAGCGTGCAAATGAGTGCCATCAGCAGGGCCGGTTTGGCGAGCCTCTGAGACCAGCCTCGCAGAGGCGTCAGTGATGGACGTTGCAGGATTGCTGCGAGCAACACCATGGCGCTGAGATAAAACACGGCTGGCCAGTTGGGATTGATGCCCTGACGCATGGCCATTCCAAAAAATACCAGCAATCCCGGCGCGGCAAAGAAGACCAGGTAGCGCTGCCGAAGATCGATGCTGCGCCAACACCAGACATTGACTGCCAACACGGCCATCAGCAATAGCCAGGTCAACGGTGTGAGCAGCCCGGCCTGACTTAGGGGGAAGCTCAAAAAATCGGCGAGTTTTTGCCACCATCCCGCTTGTTCGGAAGCGGTGAAGTGTTCGCGGGTGTGTTGCACGGTGATCCAATCATGCTGTTGATTCCACCGCAGCACGGGAATAAAAAACAACAGGGAGCCGCAGAGGCTGCCCCAGAACCAGCCATGGCGCAGCAACACTCGCGTGCCTGGATTGAGGGCCGCGAAGAAGAGCATCAACACGGGGAATACCAGCATCATCTGTTTGCTCAAATAGCCCAGGCCCAGGGTCAGCGTGAGCAAGCACCAGAGACTGCCGCGTTTGGGGTGTTCCATGGCCATCCAGAACACCAGCAGGGAGGCGGACCAAAACAGGATCAGTGGGGCATCGATGGTGAAGAACAGATTCAAAGCCACGTTGGCCGGGGTCATGGCGGTGAGAAGCAGGGTCCAACGCGCGGCAGCTTCGCCAAACATGCGTCGCGCCAGCAGCATGAGCATGGCCAGGGACGTGGTGCCAAAAAGCAGGGAGGCGAGCCGGATGGCCCACTCCTGATGGTTGGACAACCATCCCGTGAGTCCCATCAACCAGCCGATCATCGGAGGTTTGCTGAAGTAACCCCAAGCAGGTCGCCGTCCCCATTCCCAGTAGTAACTTTCGTCTCCTGCCAGGTCAGTGATGTGGCAAAACCAAGGCAGGAGTAGAAGGCGCAGGGCCGCCAAAACCAACAAGAGATGCCAGATGGTGAGTTTGGCGATACCGTGCTGAAACCGCATGATGTCAGGTCGTTGGCGCGGCCATGGCCGGGGTGGGCAGCAAAGGCTCCCGTGGGCTCTGGCATGATGCTTGGGGCAGCTTCAGCCATTTTTTCAGAATCTTGTGCATGACCCAGGCGGTCAGCACGGCGAAAATGACCGAATGCGGGATGTCGCTGGGCCAGTGCGATCCGCAGTAGATGCGCGACCAGCAGAGGATTGGCGGAATCCCCAGCAACCACACGGTCCAACCCCGCCAGGCGAGATAAATGAAAGTGAGCACCCCGGTGGTGTTGAGCACGTGGCTGGAGGGGAACGACTTGCCGCGTTTTCCCGGAGGGGCGAGTTTGGCGGGTTTGATGACGGGTTCTTCGAAGACGGCGAGGAAACGCACTGGATGTTTTGCCAGGTCGCGCTTGACCACCCAGCTGACGGATTCATTCGGTCGTTGTTTTCCGGCAAAATGTTTCAGTGGATAGGAGACGACATATTCTGTCGCCATCAAACAAATGGCTGCGCCGACGAAGACTCGCCAGCAGCGGCCCCGGGTCTGCCACCAGACGACGGCGACAATGATGGCCATGATGGGTGTCCACGCGTTGAGCGCGGAGACCAGCGGCATCAAGCGATCAAAAAAAGGATTGGTCCATTGACGATTGATGAGATCCAGAAGCTGTAAATCGATGGAGGCCATATCAACATAGGGTTCGACTAAATCGACGCTATGAATGCCTTCTCATCGCGCTGCTTCAACCCGTCGAGTGTGACGATGGCGCAAGGTTTCCAATCAGGGGGTTGGGCACCAAGATTCGATTGTCAAAACGCAGTCGCCAGCCGCGATGAAACGAACGCTGCCGGGTCGTCGCTTGATTCATTCCCGTTCACTCCGAACGCAGCTCGGCGGTGCTGACCTTGAGGTTGCCTGCTTTGCCTTCCGGCCAATGGGCTCCTTGGGTAATCCAGCGTTCCAAGATCTGACTTTCGGTCTTTGTTAAACGATTTCCGACGGGTGGCATGGTTGCCAGATTGTGATGGGTGCTGGCAAGGGCGAGGAAGCGGCTTTGGTCGGGTTTGCCTGGAACGATCAAGGTTTTGCAGGTTCCCCTCGTCATCACAAATGCCTGTGGTCCAGTCGCTGGAACTTCATCCACGGATGGGCTGTGACAGGGCAAACATTTACTCTCCAGGACGGGTTTCACGTGCCGAACAAAACTGATCGACTCCGTGGCCGCGATGGTGGCGCTTTCGTCGAGCACCGTGAGCCCTTCCGGGGCGGTTTCTGCGCCTTGATCGTGATCGGTGTTCGAATCGGGCGTCGTGCAGCTGACTGGGAGCAAGGTGGCGGTCAGCAGGATGGCGAGGGGGTGGTAAAAATGGGGTTTCATGGTGGCAACCAGTTTGATCGATGGTTTAGATTTGGTCACGCCATTCTTTCATGGCATGGACGAGGAACTCTCTGCCTTGATGGGCGCGGTCAAGTGCTTCTGAGACAGGCTCGCCCGAGCGGCCTGACAGCTCAAGGATGAGTCCGCCTTGAAAGTGGTGGGTTTGCAAGTCGCGAATCAAGGCGGTCCAGTCAATGGTGCCCTGGCCCGGCACCAGATGGGCGTCCCAGTCGGCGCGGTTGTCGTTGATGTGAAGCATTTGCAGATGGCCGGACAACTTGTGGATCACAGTGGGCAGGTCGCCCGAGAGATGGGCATGCCCGGTGTCCAGGCAGGTGCCAACGGTGCAATGCTGAATCTCACCCAACAAATAAAGCATGTCACTGACGCGGCCAAAGAGAAGATGGGGCAACATGTTTTCCAGTAGCAGGTGGATGCCGATTTCCTGACAATAGCAGGCCACCTGGTTGAGCGATTGGGCGGCGTTGGCCATGCGCAGGTCGAATTCATCCGGGGGCGGTCGGCCCGCACTTTCGGGACCGGGATGAAGGACCACGTGTCTGGCTTGCATCAGTGAAGCGGCGCGGCAGGCGACTTTGAGTTCCTTAACCGATGCCGCCCGCACGGCGGAATCCAGGGAGGTGATGTCGATCTGCGGGGCAAATGGAGCGTGGAAAGAAAAGGCTCGCAGGCCCAGCTTTTGCAAGTGGTCGCCAGCCTTCTGGACCAGCTCTTCATGATGGTAGTCCAGATGATGGGGATAGGAGCAAATTTCCAGTTCGACAAAGCCGCTGTCGCGGATGGGCTCAAGAACTTCGAAGATGCTGCGGTGATAAAAACAGCCGGTGGAGATGCCGATGGGCCAGGGAGTCATTTGCATTGGTGGGTAAGAAGCGTATGACGTTGCTGCTCCAAGCCGATGCACCCGGTTGGACGCAGAAAACAAAAGCCTTTTTCGCGGGTGGAAACGCAGTTGAAATCAACGAGCTGGTCCAGTCCGGTTTCATACAGTCCGGCAAAGATGCGGGTGTAGAAATCCGCTCTTGTCGCCGGTTCATAGAGGTTCCAGTCGACTCCCCAACGAAATTGCGGGTCCTCAAATTTGGAACGAACCAATCCGGCGATGTGTCGTGGATGCCATCCCATGGCGAGCAGGCTGCGCGAAACCAGCTGCATCCCGGCGGGCTTGAGCAGAAGGTCATTGGGATGCTCAAGAAGGTGTTGAACGCAGTTTGGCAGTTCCGTCAACGGGACGCGGCGGTAAGTTTCGTCCCAACGGTCTTTCGGCTCGTGTTGGGCGGAGTAGAAAAACTGGTGGAAGCGTCGGAGGCGGGAAGCCAGGTAGGAATTCAAAAGATGCTGCGTTCCCATTGCCTGTTCCGGAATCCGCACGCAGGCGCGGCGTGCCAGCTCCATGACTGCGTCCTCATCCCGCTGGATGCCGAGGGCCTGCTGCACATTCATTTCATGGAGCGGAATGGCATGGATCACGTCTGGCAGGCCGGATGGGACAGCAGAGCTGGGGAGGTTCCGGGAGGAGGGTTTCAGGTAGTTGGTAAAGGGCATGCGAATCACCCGGGAGGCCAGAGGATCGCCATATTCAGATATGTCGAGGGAGATGATCTCGCGCTGTCCACTGGTTCCGGGTCCGACATGAACGGCGGTGATTTCGACAGGGATTTCGCAGAGGGCAGCCGCCCGTTCTTTGACCCGATGCACCAGATATTCCATCACCAGAGAAATGCCGCTAAAAGCTTTTTGCATGTCCGGCGAAATCCGGTCGTGCAGCAGCGTCGGGAGCCGTTTTTCACAAAGGGATACCAGTTCCGGTGCTGGCGAGTGTTGCACCAGTTGCTGCGCAACCTCGGAATCCAGTTTGATGCGCCAGACAAAATGATGTCCCTGACCGGTGATCAGATGCAGAGGACGGATGCCCCATTCCAGCAACAGCGTTTCGATCACCGCCACCACGGGTTCCTGCAGTGCAAAGGCGCGTTGCGGATTCAGATAAGCCTCAGCGGGCGAGTCAAAATTGACATACTCCACGTCCAAATGCAGCAGCAATGAGTGCGTGTCGGCAACCGAGCGTGCGATGTCGAGATCCCGTTGCAGAAACCAATCCAGTTCACTGGGGGGGCGAAGACTGCGACGATCAAAGGTGCATCCGTCAAGGTGAGTCAAATAGACGGAGGTGGCCTGTTCAATCAGGTCGGAACCGAGAAATTCGGTCAACCGTTGTTGCACGGCCCGATCTTGATAGAACGCAGTCATTTCTGCAAGAGGTCGGGTCAGAGTTCGATGCAATGCATGATCGATCAGAGAGCCCAGCCACTCATCATTATGAGCCTATCGAGACTCGCCTGCTCACCTACAATTGTTAAATGCCACGCAATTCCTTGCGGGCATGCGTGTCATCGCTCGCACGTTTCAAGCTCGCTGAGCCCCTGGGCAGTTGGGACGGGAATTCAAGGATGACTGCCACTCATGCGGCGGCGATCACAGAATGCGACGGTTTGACGGCAAGCACCGAACAGGCGGCACGGCGGACGATGCTTTCCGCAGTAGTCCCCATGAAAAGGGTGTGCAGGTCGCTCTTTCCGCGAGTTCCGATCACCACAAGGTCGGAATCAGTCTTCTTGGCATGATGGATCAGAACATCACGGGTATTGGTGCCATGCTGAACTTCCGCATGCCACTTCACGGATGGATAGGGTTGCAACAGGGTGGGCACGAGTTCTTGCAAATCCTTGTTTAACCCATCGATGATGCCGGGTTCGTCCAGGGGAATTGCCGGTAAAAACCCCCCGTAGTCCAATACCACCGGGGGCTCATAGACATGAATGCAGTCGAGCTTTGTTCCGTCGCAGCTGGCGATATGGCCTGCCATGCTGACGGCCCTGCCTGACGCTTCCGAAAAATCGACGCCGACGAGGGCATTCACAAACGGGCCGCTCATGTCCTCGCGCACCAGCAGCACGTCCGTAGGTGCCCTTCGCACACATTTGGAAGCGACCGCCCCCACTTCGTTTGGTCCGTGACTGGTGCCACGGGTTCCCAACACCAGCAGGTCAGCCTGCGTTTTGCGACAGGCGGAGGTGAGTCCAGTGATCGGATGATCGATGTCCAGATGAATTCGCACCATTTCAGAACCAAACTCGGACTCCGCCAGGAAGCGGTGAACGCTGTCCTCCACATTTCGAAGTAACTGTGCCTCAGTGAATCCATGCACCTCCTGCATGGCTTTGGCGAGCCGGGGGTCGAGGACATGCACGGCGGTGACCGCTGCGTCGTCAGCGGTGGCCAGACGAATCGCTGTTCGCAGGGCGGAACGGCACGCATCCGAATAATCGATACCGACGAGGAGATGGCGGAACTTGTTCATCGCATCTGAGGTTGCCTACCACTTAGTTTAGCTCATCGTCTTCAACCCGCCGCGCATCGTTTGCCTGCTTCAGGGCTGATGTTGTGCAGACTTCCCGGACGACGGCTTGCCAGGCCACTTTTTTCGTCGCCAGTTCGATGGCTACAGATCGAGCAAATCAGAGACGCTTACCAGCGTGAAACCCCGTCGCTGCAGATCAGCTACAATCGATGGAAGGGCCACTGCAGTGGAAGGCTCACCCACATGCATGAGAATGATCGCACCCTGCAATGCCGCGTCGGCTTTCCCGGTGATTCGATTGACAAGGAACGGTGCCGTTTTGGGAGGATCGACTGAATCCAGGCTGTCCAGGGTCCAGTAGATAGAATGATAACCGAGTTCGCCGACAGTTTTGAGAACCCGTCGGTTTCTGGCTCCGAACGGCGCGCGGAACAGCGGCTTGGAACTTTGGCCAGTAAGAGCCATCAAGAAGGCCTCCGTTTTCTGGATTTCAGAACGGATGTGTTCGTCATCCAATCGCGTAAAATCGGGATGCGACCATGAATGATTGCCAATTTCGTGGCCTTCAGAAAGGATTTTGCGCACGAGTTCAGGATGTTTGGAGGACCATCTTCCTGTGAGAAAGAAGGTGCAGTGGATTCCTGCATCCCGAAGAGTGGCAAGCAGCTGGTGCAGATCAGTTGCTTCGCCGCCCGCATCAAACGTCAGGGCAATGCGCTTCTGGTCCAGAGGCCCCCGGTTGATTTCACGAAAGCTTTTCGCCTGTTGGCCATCCAATGGGACGGTCATCAAAAGTGCAGACAGCATCCCTGTCACGCCCAGGGCGATCAGGGTTGGCTGGGTCTTTGAGCTCCGGGTCGAGCGGCCATTGGAAGATGAAGATGAATGAAAAATCGACATAAGGTTGCATCGAGTTGGGTTCCCAAAAGTTATGACTATCGCAGCAGGTTATTAGGTTCTTCGATAGAGGGAATCCTGCCCGCCGCCTCGACTTCGCAATCGGCAGCCGGGGCCGGAGTCGACATGAACAGCCGTCTGGCAGCCACTGGGCGTTGCGCGCGGAGTGTCCAGACGGGCAATGAAGCGGGCGACACACGGCAGGGAGAGACGGCAGAACATATGTAGACCACGCTTGTCATCTTTCGTGTTTTCTGGTGCATAACCGCTTCCTCACAAAATCGCTGCCATGGCGGCGGCGATGGCCCCGTAGAGCAGCATGGCGACCACGGTTTTCTTAAGGATTTCGCCCTCGGATTTGCCCAGGCCGAGCACGGAGCAGACGGCGACGATATTGTGGATGGCAATCATGTTGCCCATCGCGCCGCCCACCGATTGCAGGGCAAGGATGGTGGTTCGATCAAGGTTCATTTGCGTGGCGATGGAGTCTTGAATTGGACCGAAGGTGAGATTGGAGATGGTGCACGAGCCGGCAAAAAACGAACCGAGCGCGCCGAGAAACGCGGCCAGGTATTGCCACCAACCGCCGACGGCTCCGGCAAGTGAATGGCCGATCAGCATCACGGCGGATTGTTCCCCGCCCACCATCAGCAGTTGCACAAGGACCAGCGCGCCCAGCAGCGCGAGGATGGGATTGCGCATCTGCGTGGTCGACTCCTGCCACACCTTGCGCGCGGTGCCTGCGGGCGCATCGAGGAGTTTCCATGTCACGACCGAAATCAAGACGAAGGGAATCAAAGAGGGCACGTAAAGGAGTTGATGCGTCCAGTCCATGGGCGTTCCGAAGATGCCGTGCAGCTTCAGCACCAAGGCGGGACTGATCGAAAAGCTGCCGAAAATGCCGAGCGGAACATTCCAGGCCGGAACCGCAGACGTGAGAAGATCGCGCAGGCCGATTTGCGGGATTCTGGTGGCGAGCAGCACCAGCACGGTGGCCCAAAGCGGAAAGAGTGCCTTCACCACCGCGCGCGCAGAAGGAGGCTCGCCAGGCTCTTCCGCCGCCGAATGATCATCGTCGCGGGTGAGGCCCACTTTGTGTCGGGCCAGCCCTACCGTGAAAATCAATCCCAACAATCCGCCGGCGACTGCGGGGAACTCATCATTCACCCGCGAGAGCGCCAGCATCGGCACCACACTTGACGCCAGCGCCAGGATGATGAAAACGAGGTTGCGGCGAATTTCCTGCCAGCTCACCAACAGTCGGAACGCCAGCAGCGGAACCGCGCACGCAGCCGCGCTGTGGATGAGCGCCGTCTTCCACGCCACGGCGCGAAATTCCTCCGGGCTCAAGCCGAGTTGACCAAATCCGAACCATGTCGGCGTGCCCACCGCTCCGAACGAAACCGGGATGCTGTTGAGGATGAGGCAGGCCATCGCCACGCGCAGCGGCGGAAAACCGAGGCCCACCAGCAACGGTCCAGCAAGCGCGGCGGGGGTGCCGAAGCCGCTCGCACCTTCAATGAGAAATTGAAATGACCAGCCAATGATGACGACCTGAGCCACACGGTTGCGGGAGAGGTGGTTGAGCCAGCAGCGGATCGTCCCCATGGCTCCGCTGTGTTCCATGGTGCGAAAGAGGAAGATCGCGCCCCAAACGATCATAATGGGGGTCAGCGCCACCAGCAATCCCGCCAGCACGGATGCGTGCACAAGACTGGCCCCGGTGCCGAACCAAACGAACTGGATGCCATACGCCACCAACGCCGCCAGCGGCAGCGCTTTCGCGGACGGCATCGGTGTCTTCTTGGTCATCAAGAAGATTAGCAGGAGAATCGGTCCAGTGGCGAAAATGAGGTCGACAAGGGGCATGGGTGATCAAAATCAAATCTACCGGGAGATCGTGGGGAGCACACGATGGAAACGTGAACAATTTCGTGCCACTCGTCCGTGCCCCGCCCGATCTTGATGAAACGCCGTCATTGCTGCAAGAGGTCGGGTCTGAGATCAATGCGACGCATGGTCGATCAAAGAACCAAGCCACCTAATTATCGGCTCATCGAGATTCGCCTGCTCACTGCAATTTGTGGAATGCCGCGCAAATCTTTATGGGCATGCCCGGCAGTGCAACTGCAATCATTTCATCCGATAGGACGACTCCCCGAGGCACGATGAGACCGGTGATGTTGCAATGCGTGGATCGAACCCAGCCACACGCCACTCCTCATGGCGGCTGAAATGGTAGATTGGACTCAACTTTTCAATTTTTCCAATAGGAACGCAGAAAAAACAACGCGACTGCAAACACGAAAAAACCGGCCACTTCGGCCCAGATTCCCGCCCCTCTTTTCTTCAAGATGGAGGTCACACCCAATGAAACGGCAATGGCAAGAAGCGCCAGCAACCATCCAAATGGGATTCCGCCTTCGGCGTTCACATCAAATTGTCCGTATCTTAAGAGTAGCATCACACGAAGTTTGATGTCTTTGTTCGAATTTATCTAGCGGAGTTTCGATTCCGCAATGGATGGCATGCCCGGGATCACAAAAAGACCGTGAATGCTGCAATACGCGGACCGACCCCCGCCTTATCGGACCGACCCCCGCCATATCGCTCGAATGTTTTGATTCGAAAGAGCAAACAAAGTGTGGTTTAATCTACGTAATTCATTTCAAGCAGGTAGGGTTTTTGATTGGAATGACATAAATAGATTAAGCATGCCTTTAACTAATCGACCCAATCGAATCAAATTGCTTCATGGTCTTCCCAGAGGGAAGCCGGTGAGCACGGTTGACTTGCGGGCCATTGGAGTTTCCCCGGCATTGGCCTCGCATTACGTCAAGAGCGGTTGGTTGCTCCGCTTGGGAAGAGGAATCTTCATGTTTCCACAAGACACTCTCGAGAGGGATGCATGCCTGAAATTTCTGGGCACTCAAATTCCCGGACTTCATGTCGCTGGAAAGACGGCGTTGTCCTGGCGCGGGGTGCGTATTCAGTTGCCCGCGCGGGAGAGACTGGTCTTGTGGGCTGACGAGCCGGGCAAATTGCCTCTCTGGTTTACGCAGCGGTTTGCTGCGCGCTACACTTCGAGCCAGTTGTTCCATCACACCCTCCCTAAGCACCATGGTTTGGAGCCGTTGCCAGAGTCACCCGATGGTCCTCTCGTCTCCGTTCCTGAGCGGGCGCTTTTGGAGATGCTCAGTGATGTGGGCTTGCGGCAGTCGATTGAGGAAGCCCGCCAAATCATGGAAACGCTCCGTTCGCTGCGCAATGAGGTCTTGGATGTGCTGCTCGAGCACTGCACCCGCATCAAGGTCATCCGTATTTGCCTGCAATGGGGAGAGGAAATGAATCTACCTTGGGCCGATGAGGCGCGGAAACGCATGAGTCTGAGTCTGGAGGCGCGGGGCAGCAAGAGCCGCTGGACGGCGCGATTGAAAGACGGCACCACCCTCATTTTGAAACCCTGATGGACAAGGTTTATGTGGATACCGTCCGGTTGCTGCTCGAAGCAGCGCCGGAGGTTTTTCGGGCACCACATTTTGCGCTCAAGGGAGGCACGGCACTCAATCTTTTCATTCAGGACATGCCCCGCCTTTCCGTGGACATTGATGTTGTTTATACCGACCATCACAAGAGTCGTGCGGAAGCTCTGGCTGAAATCGGCCGCGAATTGAATGAGGTAGGCGAGCAACTTAAGGCTTTCCGGCTGGATGCTCAAGTCACGAGCACGAAAGACGGAGACGAAACAAAACTGTTGGTCAGGAGCGGGAATATTCTTGTCAAAGTCGAAGTGAATCACGTTTTTCGCGGCACGCTTCTGTCTCCTGAGCCACGGCGTCTGGTTGAAAGGGCGCGCTCTGCGTTTACGATGGATGTAGTTCTGCCGGTGCTGGCCACGCCGGAAGTCTATGGCGGCAAGTTGGTGGCAGCCATGGACCGCCAACACCCGCGAGATCTCTACGATGTGCGGGCGATGTATGCCAGCAACGGGCTGACGCCCCAAATCATCGAGTGTTTTGTTTGCTACCTCGCCGGTCACAACCGTCCCATTCACGAAGTGCTTTTCTCCAGAGATCTGGCGATGGACTCCATTTTTGAAGAGGAAATTCAAGGGATGACCCGCGAGGATGTCCCCTTGTCTGAACTGGTTTTGACGCGAAGCCGTCTCCGGAAGGATATCAACGAACAAATCACGGACTCGCAAAAGCAATTCCTTGTCAGTCTGGCAAACGCCGACCCGGACTGGTCTCTCATTCCAATCATTCACCTGCAAGAATTGCCCGCCATCCGTTGGAAATTACAGAATTTGCAAAAGCTGAAAAAATCAACCCTGGCAAGTTCCAGCATCAAGCGGATGAACTGAAGGTCCGATTGGGGTGGTAGTGTTGGTGAGAATACGCTATTAAATATCCGAAGGAAGGGAGGAATGCCGCGCAAATCTTTGCGGGCATGCGTCTTGGTGGGAGCGGTGGAAGGTTGAGGAGATCGCATTTGAAAGAGCAATAGTTGCCATAAAGTCGACTGGGGCATCCAGCCTGGAGTAGTAAAAAGTCCCGAATTATTGCAATACGCGGACCGCCCCCCGGCATTTGAGTCAACGACCTTTTTTCCTCCTCCCATCCACCCCACCACCGGTGTCAAAACTTTTGAGGCAACAGGAGGGAGAGAGCAGTGAACTGTTGACTCTAGCCGAAAAAACATGAGAATTTAATAGTGGGTAATATTGTAAACCAAACTGAACTAAAATTGGCGCTACTGGCGTCAGAATATGATGATGCAACCGCCGTGTTTGCTAATCGGTTTTTTTTGGAAAAGGTCGATGGATTCAGCATCGCCTATTTCGGTTTTGAGTCAAAGTTTCGCTATTCCACCACTGTCCATGCGTTCTCAATCTCACAGTTTGATATCGAGCAAAATAGAGTCAACTGGGAGGAATATTTGGGCAGGAATGAAGTAGCTCCTCCGGAGCCAGCCGAGTGGAAGCCTTTGCCTGGTGAACGGTTTTCTGTATTGTCAACAAATAATCTCTTGTTTGCGAAAACTGGAAATACAGGGGAGATCCAATGTCGAAGTTTTCACGTTCATGAGCTCGCTAATTCTATTAAACTTTCTAAAATTCCAAAAAACAAAGGAATTGCTCCTCCCTTGAAAGCCAGAAATCTTTTATCTATCAGAACCCCAATCGATTTGCAAACGTCTCTCTTGATATGCCTTCTGTCCGACAGCTAATAGTATCTGTTTTGCCTGCTTCACTGGCAGCAACGACCATGTCTCCGGGAGCTGTGACAGAATCTCGTGATTCGATTCAAATTGACTTCTTGTCAGATTTCTCTGCTCAGCTGTCGAATACCTCTCTGCCAGAGCTCCAGGATGAAGTGGTGTCAGAAGAAAACACAACTATTCGGATCAATCCTGCGGAATGGAGCGAGTCGCTCAATAAGAGATTTCATGAGTTGGCGGTCATTGATTCGCTCGGTGAGACAAACGAGCAGGAGAAGTTTGAACTCGAACATCTGCAATCTCTTCGGCGGCAACTTGTATCTCCCCGCACCGGCGCAGAGATTATCCAGGAATACCAGATGCGGCAACAGACAAAAAATGTGATCCGAGCACTGGATGATTATTTTAAATTCGTGGGGATCTATGGCGCGAATAAAAAGAGGTAAATTCAAGCGGCAATTTACCGCTCGCAATTACAGAAATGCGCTTCCAAAACTTTTAGAGGATAGCGGCCAGCGATGCGCTTACTCGATGAGGCATGTCATCAATGCTGGAGGGATGGAAGTCGACCACTTCGATCCAACTCTTAGAGGAGATAAGCGCCACGAATACGTAAACCTTCTTCCGTCAATTAGGCACTGCAACGGCAAAAAATCTAACCACTGGCCTAGTCAAGAGTTGCGAGATAAAGGTATTTCACTGATCAATCCCGCCGAGGAGGTTGATTACGGTGAACACATTTTCGAGGACCCCGTCTCCCATTTGTTGGTAGGGCACACCTCGAGAGGCAAATATCAAATTCTCATATGCGACTTGAATGCACCGTTTTTGGTTGAAGAACGAGCCGAAAGAGCAAAGCTCAGATTATTGTGGGAGAGCGGCATTTATAATTATTCCAGAAATTTTTCCGCACCTCAATTGGAGCAAGTTCAGAATTGTTTAGAGACTTTCAAAGCGCATGTGGAAAAAATGATACCTTATATTCCCCCGCCGCCTCTGGAATCAAATCACTAATGAGAGAGGTCAAAGGCATTCTATTCTATGCGGCCTCGCGGAATGACCATCATTCCTGCTGATCCTGACAATCGCTTGCGTGGATTATTTATGGACGCATTTATTGTGTTTTTGTGAAACAAGGAGGCGTAACCACGAAAGTTGTTTGGATCTCCTTTCAATCAACCGAATGTTGTCCCATTGGACACTCGGTGCGCGGGGCAGTGACATGACTGTGATCAGCCCCCAGAGGTCGGACCTGCTTGATTGTTAGAGCCTGTTATTAACTTCAACGGAATAGAGAGTTTAGCATAAGAGTGGAGAAAGCGAGCCAGTGCATTGCTGAGAGCGTGGTGGCAAGGCGTTCATAATCTCGTGAGAGGCGACGGAATCGTGCGGCCCAGCCAAAGCTTCGTTCCACGACCCAGCGTCTGGGCAGCAGGACAAAGCCTCTTTTGGCCTCCTGAAGCTTTACCACCTCCAGATTGATGCCGTGTTGTTGAGCGTCCTGCGAAGCTTGCTCGCCGGTGTAGCCTTGATCGACATAGGCCAGTTGCACCTTCTCGCCAGTGGCTTGCTGGACGGCGGCAGCCAGATCACTGACTTGATGGCGTTCCTGCTCGTTGGCTGGGGTTACCTTCAGAGCAAGCAAGTGGCCCAGAGTATCGACCGCGATGTGAACCTTGGAACCCTTGCGTCTCTTGTAGCCATCGTAGCCAGCACGGGTGCCACTTTCAGGGCTGGACTGCATCGTGCGTCCATCGAGAATAGCAGCCGTGGGATGTGCTTTGCGACCTTCTTTGAGGCGCAGCAAGATGCGCAGATCATGAGCCATCGCTTCGAAACACCCGGCTCGCATCCAACGTTGCGCTTGTTGATAAACAACGCTCCAAGTGGGCAGATCGTTTGGCATCATGCGCCACGGACAACCCGCACGGATCTGCCAACGCAAAGCGTTGAAGATGAGTCGAAGCGGGTGCTCGCGTTGAGGAGCCTTTTCATCCATCAAGGTTAGATAAGGAGCACAAAACTCCCATTCTTCGTCACTTACATCAGTCGGATAACCTGTCTTGCCACTGCTGGATTTGAACTTTTTGCTCACGCCCCTATCCCACGCAGCAAATGCTCGTCCTCAACTGATTTGTTAGGAAAAGTTAATGACAGGCTCTAGTCGGTGGTCGGTTGTTTTTGCTTTAAGGGTGATCGTTGGGTTTGTCCAGCAGCATGCGCAGCGGAGGGCTGGAGCGTAGCGAAAGCCCGTAGCGAAGCTTGCTGCTGGTGGCGCGCCGGGGGCA